>CBCTLT010000158.1:0-4747 GCA_965147785.1 uncultured Oscillospiraceae bacterium | reverse complement strand
TCCTCTGGGACAGCCTTTTGTTTACGGGAAAGAGATTATGGTAGATATATTTGTAAAAGATCTGGTGAAATCCTTTGAGGTGGGAAAAAACCTGCTGGACGGCCTCAGTTTTGAGGTGCAGCAGGGAGAGCGTGTGGGCCTTTTGGGCAAAAACGGTGCGGGAAAGACCACCGTATTTCGGATTCTCACCGGGGAGATAGACTATGACGAGGGTACCGTGGAGATCGCTCCTGGGAAACGGGTGGGACTGATCTCCCAGATTCCCAAGTATCCCCTGGATTTCACCGTGGAGCAGGTGCTCCGCTGCGCATTCACAGAGCTGGAAAATCTCAGAAGAAAGATGGAACAGCTGGAGAAGCAGATGGCTCAGGCCCCCACGGAGCAGATTTTAAAGGAATATGACAAGCTCTCCACCCGGTATCAGGTGGGTGGCGGCTATGAGATGGATGTCAATGTGGACAAGATCTGCAACGGCATGGGCATCCCGGCGGAGATGCGGCAGCAGGAGTTTGCCATGCTCTCCGGCGGAGAAAAGACCCGGGTAAATCTGGCCCGACTGCTGCTGGAGGAGACGGATATTCTGCTGCTGGACGAGCCCACCAACCATTTGGACATGAAAAATGTGGAGTGGCTAGAGGAGTATTTGCTGAAATTCAAGGGCACAGTGCTGACCATCTCCCACGACCGGTATTTTCTGGACCAGGTGGTGACCCGGATCGTGGAGCTGCGGGGCGGCAAGGCGGAATACTACAGCGGCAACTATTCCTTTTATGTGGAGGAAAAGGAGGCCAGGTACCAGCTGCAGCTTAAGCAGTACGAGCAGGAGCAGGCCAAGGTCCAGCAGCTCACCTATACCATGGAACGAATGAAGGGCTGGGGCATCAACAACCGCACCCTGTACCGCCGGGCCATGAGTATTCAGAGCCGCATTGACCGGATTCAGAAGACGGAGCGGCCCACCAAGGAAAAAACCATGCACGCCAGCTTTGGTCAGCGAGAATTTCATGGAGATGAAGTCATGGTACTGAAGGATCTGGCCATGGGCTTTGGGGACAGAACGTTGTTTTCTGACGTCAATCTGCTGGTGCAGGGGGGCGAGCATATTGCACTTTTGGGGGACAACGGCACAGGAAAATCCACATTTTTAAAGCTGCTGATGCAGGAGGAGATGCCCACAGCCGGAAAAATCAAATTTGGTCCTTCCGTAAAAATGGCCTATCTGCCCCAGATCATCCATTTTTCCCATCCGGAGCGCAGCGTGTTGGACACCATGATCTATGAGAAAAACTACTCCACCCAGACCGCACGAAACCGCCTGGGCGCATTTTTGTTTTCTGGGGAGGATGTGTTCAAACCGGTGTCCGCCCTGTCTGGCGGTGAGCAGAGCCGTCTGCGGCTGTGTATGCTGATGGATGAGGAGATCAACCTTTTGATCCTGGACGAGCCCACCAACCATCTGGACATTGCCTCGCGAGAATGGATCGAGGATGCGGTGGCCGGGTTCTCCGGTACGCTGCTGTTTGTCTCTCACGATCGGTATTTTATCGACCAGTTTGCGGATCGGATCTGGGAACTGGAGGACGGAAAAATTTCGGATTTTAAGGGGAATTACAGCCAGTTCTGTGGGGAAAAGCGACGCCAGCGACAGCTGCAGGCGACCCATAAGACGGAAAAATCGGAAAAGCCCCAACAGGAGAAAAAGCAGAAAAATCAAACCCCGGAGGCAGTTCACAAGAAAAACACCAGAAATCTGGAAAAACAGATCGCCCGGCTGGAACGGGAGATCGAGAAGCAGGAAGCTGTGCTTTCCGACTATGATGAGAAAATCCAGGCTGCAGCCACAGACTATGTGGAGTTGGCCCGCCTCATGGAGGAAAAGACGGCGGCGGAGACGGTGCTGGAAACCCTGTATGCTCAGTGGGAGGAACATTCCGCCCTGTTGGAGGATTGATATGAAAAAACTATGGATTCCAGCAGCAGTGTTTTTTTTGGTGGGGATCGTCATGCTGTGCCTGCCCTACTATATGGAGATGACCGGGCTGGTACTGCTCCTGCTGGGAATTGCGTTTGGGCTTAATGCCGTATTCCAGGGGCGAGGTGGCCAAAAGGTCCGCATGTGTATGTGGCTGCTTACAATTTCGGCTTCTGTGGGGGTGATGGTACTGATGAGCTGCATGAATCTCATAACCTGTGGCGGACAGACGGACTGGGACCGGGCGGAGACCTCGGAATACGCCGTGGTTCTGGGGGCAGCGGTTCAGGAGGACGGTACGGCTTCCCGCATTATGCGCCAGCGGTTGGACGCAGCCATGGAGTTTATGGCGCGAAATCCCGACGCCATGGTGATCCTGTCTGGCAGCCAGGGCGGCAATGAACCCATTTCAGAAGCCCAGTGTATGTACAATACCCTGGTAGAGCAGGGGGCGGATCCCCAGCGGCTGCTGCTGGAGGAGGGAAGCGAAAATACCCGAGAGAATTTGCAAAACAGCCTGCGGATTATCGAGGATCGGGGCGGCACAAAAAAACCGGTTGCCATTATCACCAGTGAGTTCCATCAGCGCCGTGCGGCCTACATCGGTACATCCCTGGGCATGGAGACTTGCCCGGTGTCCGGCAACACGGACCAGTGGTTTTACCGGATCAATTACACGCTGCGGGAGGTATTTGCCTTTGTGAAGGCGGCGTTTGAAGGTGGTGCGGATTGACTTTCCCTCAAGGGGGCAGTATAATGCATAAGAAAGACCAAAATGATAGTTCCAAGGGAAAGGATGTATGAGATATGAGCGAAAACTGCAACGGCAATTGCTCCAGCTGCGGTGAGACCTGTGACAGCCGTCAGGCGGAAAGCTTGCTGGCCCAGGCCAACCCTCTGTCCAGCGTAAAAAAGGTCATTGCCGTCGTCAGCGGTAAGGGCGGCGTGGGCAAATCCACAGTCACGTCCATGCTGGCGGTGGAGATGAATCGGAGAGGCTATAAGACCGCCGTGTTGGACGCGGATATTACCGGCCCTTCCATTCCCACGGCCCTGAATATCCATGGCCGTCCCTCCAGCTGTGAGGAGGGGATGCTGCCCATCCAGTCTGAAACTGGCATTGATGTCATGAGCATCAATCTGCTGCTGGAGAAGGACACTGACCCGGTGATTTGGCGTGGCCCCATTCTGGGTGGCGTGGTAAAGCAGTTCTGGTCCGACGTGGTCTGGAAGGACGTGGACTATATGTTTGTGGATATGCCGCCAGGAACCGGCGATGTGCCGCTGACGGTATTCCAGAGCCTGCCGGTGGACGGCATTGTAGTGGTGACCAGCCCTCAGGATCTGGTTTCCATGATCGTCAAAAAGGCCGTCAATATGGCGGAGATGATGCACATTCCTGTGATCGGGTTGGTGGAGAACTACAGCTATCTGAAGTGTCCTGACTGCGGCCGTGAGATCCAGGTGTTTGGCAAGAGCAAGATTGACGCTGTTGGAAAAGAACTGAATCTTCCGGTGCTGTGTAAGCTTCCCATCGACTCCCATCTGGCGGAGGCCATGGACGAGGGGCTGGTGGAACATGCCAAGGTGGATGCCATTGCACCCGCCGCGGATGCCATTGAAAAACTGAATTGATTCGGGAAACGGCGGTATGACGCAAACTGCGTCGTGCCGCCGTTTTGTGTAAAACAAGGACGATCACAACGCTGTGATCGTCCTTACACTACTGCTATTATGTTTTGCTGCTGCCGGGCTGAGGGCCAACTATGCTGCCGCTGGCGGTGATCCGGGCCACCAGATTTCCCGGTTCGTCCCAGACGGAGATCTCATAATAGACGGTGGTACGGCCTTCCCGGACCTTCTCTGCCTTGGCGGTGAGCCGGTTTCCTTTGGCAGCCCGGAGGAAAGTGATCTGGCTGGTGGCAGAAACCGCAGCGGCTTTTTGAAAATTGGATGCCACCGCAAAGGCGAAATCCCCCAGCATAAACACCGCGCCGCCCATCACATTGCCCATGGCATTGCGGTGGTGATCCGTCAACTGGAGGGAGCAGACAGCGTAGTCCCTGGTGACTTCTTCAATCACAGCGCCGTTGTCTGTAGCAAAGCGGTCGTTCTGAAAATATGCTTTGGCTTCTTCCAAAAGATTCATACAAGGTCCTCCCATATATCGCTGAGAAATTGACGAAATGCGGTGGGCAGGGCGATGCTGCTGGCAACGTCCGCCCGGGTTTTCCAGAGGAATTGATCGTTCTGCGCGCCGCAGTGGAGCCGGACTCCGGTCATATTCCATTGAATGTGGGTAAAAATGTGCTTCCGGCTGACGGTTTTCTCCAGAAAACGGGGATGAAGGCCCCATTCCTCTGCGGTTTGAATCATTTCCTCCGGGGACAGGATGCCCGGCTTGTGGGGGAATTCATACAGGCCAGCCAGAAGTCCGGAATTGGGACGGCGGCGCAGTGCAACTGCATCACCGCAAGTCAGCAGAAATACAGTCATATCCTCCTGCTTCCGGGGCCGCTTTTCTGCCCGAACCGGCAGTTCCTCTATGGCGTGGTTTTTACGGGCACGGCAGAGATCTCCCATGGGGCATTCGCCACATTTCGGAGCACCATTGGGAAGGCATACCGTGGCGCCCAGTTCCATCAGCGCTTGGGTGAAATCTCCCGCCTGCTCGGGATAAATCTCCGCCAAAGTCTGAGAAAACCGGCGTTTGACTGCGGGATCGTCGGTGCAGCTGTGGTCGTCCAGAATGCGGCTCATGACCCGGAGTACATT
>CBCTLT010000157.1:0-4758 GCA_965147785.1 uncultured Oscillospiraceae bacterium | reverse complement strand
GGGCAGACCGGCCCTTTACCCCGTCTCCCCGCATTCCGGAGCCCTATCAAACCTTTTCCAAAACATTCAGTTACGGTATATAAAAGGAGGTCCCATCTATGTCTGACATCAATCGTATTCTGACCCCCGAGGAACAGGTGTGGCTTCTGTGGGATAAGGAGGAAATCAAAGACCTGATGAGCCGCTTTGCCTACTTTACCGCCAACGACGAACGCCGGCGAGCCATCGCAGAGCTTTGGGTTGCCTCCGACGAAAATCGCAAAACCGCCTCTCTGGGCTATAACAACGGCTACTATACTGGAATGGAGAACATCATCCGGCATTATATAACGGACTGCTACGACAACCGGTTTGCGCTGCTGGAAGCCTATCACGACAAGGCCGGCGTGGAACTCAGTGAGAAAAACCTGGGCTATGGCTGCTCCTTTGTCCACACCAGAAACACCCCCTATATCCAGGTGGCGGGAGACGGAAAAACCTCCAAGTACATCGGTTACGACTGCGGCATCTATTGCATTGGCAATCCCGACGGTGGTTCCGACAGCAACTTTACCTTCGCCAAGATCTACGCCGATTTGGCCAAAGAGGATGAATGCTGGAAGATCTGGCATTTGCTCATCGCCTACGATCACATCATTCCCGCTGGGAGGCGGTATGGCGAGCTAGATCCGGAAGCCCCTTGGGGCGCCGATGTGGTGGAGCAGGCCTGCGGCGATCCTACCATTCGGGATGTGGCCTATGACGCCCTCTACGGATGGACCGATGTATGGGAGCGGCTGCCCCGGCCCTACTACACCTTCGATCCCAGCAAGGCCTATACCGCCGAAGGCAAACCAGCCTGCTACAAGATCGGCCTTTACAAGTGAGGAGGGAAATGCATATGATTTATCAGGATCTTACCTTTGCACAGCGTCTGCACAACGCCATGGGCGCCCAGGAAATCGAGCAGATCAAAGCGTGGCACGCATATACCCACGGCATGGGCTACTCCAAGGAGGAATGGGACTCCATCTGGTACCGTGGACAGGATGTGACCTGGGCCCATTTCTTCGGCCGGATGGTGGGCTGGGACGAGGTTTGGTTCGGCTCGGTCATCAACCCGGAAGAGGGGTATTATGAGCGGTACTGCAGCCATATTCTGAATTACCCAGGAGCCTCCTATTTCGATGCCCGCAGCGTGGGCTGCACCGCCCTGCACTGCCTGGCCTCCGGCGTCATCGAGGTGGCCGAGGACGGAAAGAGCGGCCGGAGCTGCTTCCTGACCCCTGGTACCATGATGGCCAGAATGAGCCCCAACAAGGTCCGCAACGGCGGCTTCCTCTGGGAGCGCTACGGCTCTGACTTTGCCTATGACGACACCGACGGGAAATGGTACTATTTCCACGAGCACGTCTGCCCGGACATTGGCTCTGAATACGGCACCGTCAACTGGGCCCAGGAGATGTACCAGCAGGAGGTCACCGGAAAGATGCCCTTCGGACCGCCGCCGGAAGAGCCCAAGGAAGAACCACCCAAAGGGGCCCAGTCCGGCGGAGAAGGTCACGGAGGTCCTCCCGGCGGATTCCGTCCCGTCAAGCCCAAGGGGCCTTTGGGCGGTCCTCCCTGCACCGATGTGGGCCCCCTGCACAACAACGCTTCCATGACCCAAACCGTTCAAAATACGGTGCCGTGGCCAGAGCCCTATCACACTTTGGATGACGACAACTCCTATGCCCCGGGCCACAACGACATCACAAAGCGGTACTCCGCCCTGAAGGAAATCGTGAAAGGCGGCGTCCGTCTGTAACGCCCTTGGGTACGCCCCAATACATCAACGATGAAATGGAGGAATTGTTATGAAGAAACTGGCTGCCTTGTTACTCGCCCTTTGTATGCTCTTTTCTCTGACGGCCTGTGGCCAATCAGCGGAACCAGCGTCGGAGCCTGTCGCTTCGGCCCCGGAATCCACAGCAGAAGCCGTTTCAGAACCTTCTGAGGAAGCCTCTGAAGCGCCTGTTTCCCCGGCATCCGCAGAAGAGGAAGAAGCCTCTTTGATGGAAAGCTTTGTGGAGGAAACGCCTGTTGTGCTGGAGCCTCTGGAGTATCCGGTCTCAGACGGCAGTACCACTCTGACCTACTGGTACAGCTATCCGCCCTTTGTCCCCAACTTCTTAGATGATGTCTCCAACAAGGAGATCTATCTGGCCATAGGAGAAGCCACCGGCGTCAACATCCAGGTGGTGGGGTACTCCCTGGTGAACGCATCGGAGCAGTTCCAGCTGATGGTGGCCTCCGGAGACTATACGGACATCATCTATGGCTTTGGGATGCAGTATACCGGTTCGGTGGAGGGTGCCGTGGAGGACGAAATCATTCTGGACCTGTCCGATAAGCTGGAGGAATACGCCCCGGATTACTGCCAATATCTCTATAACGACGAAGAGGTGAATCTGGCTGCCCATACGGACGCCGGATACGTTCCCTCCTTCTGCGGCATCAACGATGAAGCCCGTTCCGTCAACGGCGGCCTCATCATCCGGACAGATTATCTGGATGCTGTGGGCATGGAAATGCCCACCACCTACGACGAGCTGGAAGCCGCTCTGACCGCCTTCAAGAACGACCTTCAGGTTCCCTCCCCCTATTGGAGCAATCCTGCGGGCTATGTGGTGGAGACCACTGCCGGATTCGACATTGCTCCGGACTTCTTCGTTCAGGATGGCGTGGTGAAATACGGCTTCTATGAGGACGGTTTCTATGACTATCTCACCACCATGAACCGCTGGTATGAAAATGGGCTGCTCTATGCGGACTTCGCGGCCCAGTCCGCCGACCAGCAGTTTCCGCCCAGCGATATGGTCAACAACAACGAAGTGGGCGTATGGTTCAACTCCCTCAACGAGATGCGTTCCTACAGTGCCGAGACCTCTACCGATCCCAACTTTGCAATTGCCGGCCTTCCTGTGCCTGCGGCAGAGAAGGATGCCGTCACCCATTTCTCCACGGTAACGGATAAAGTGGACACCCGAGGCGGCAATTTTATTTCCACCAACTGCAAGGATCCCGAACTGGCCATGGCCTGGTGCAACTACTGGTACACCGAGGAAGGCTGTCTGCTGGCCAACTACGGCATCGAGGGCAAAAGCGCCGACGGGAATCCTCAATTCACGGATCTGATCCTCAACAATCCCGACATGGCCTTTGATATTGCCATTTCGGTCTACTGTGAGTTTAACGGCGGCGGTTACTATATTCTGAACGAAAAAACCGATTCCAATTACACGGAGGTTCAGCTGGAGGCCCGTCAGAACTGGCTGAGCAACTCCGACACCGCATACAATTATCCAAGCTACGCCTCCCTCAGCGCAGAGGAAAGCAGCACCTACGCCAACTATATCGGAGACATCACCACTTATGTGGAAGAGATGACCCTGAAGTACATCACCGGCAGCGAGCCACTCACCGAGGAGAGCTTCGACGTCTATCAACAGACTATGGACAATTTTGGGATGCAGGAATGCATCGAGGTCTATCAGGCCGCCTATGACCGGTATCTGCAGCGTTAATGCTTTCACGCACTCTGAAATACAGAGTGCTGTGCTCCTTTTCCAGACAGGCACAGCCTTTGGCTGTGCCTGTTTTTCCCTCATATCACAGAAACATTTCTTTCCCTCCGCTGACTTTTTCTTCTGGTTATGGTACAATGTCGTTATCATATTGTCGTAACCCATAAACAGCCACTGAAGAGGAATCGCTATGGATCTAACCAGCTGCATCTTTTATACCGGTGCTCTGCACGCACCGATTCCGGATCCTCCCGCAGCCAGGGAGCGGCTCAACGAACTCTTTTTTCACTCTGACAGGATCTCCTCCGGCTTTTCCCGGGAGCTTCAAGCCGCCGGAATCTGTCTGCCTGCACTGCCCATTCGGGTGGTGTCCATTTCTCCCGGTCCGGAAGCGGAGTTCACTATGGGCTTTGCCGAGGCATTTGCGGAAACCATATCGAACAAGCTGATAAACCAGCTTGCCGTCGACGGCATTTTTTACTATATCAGCAGCAAGCTGCAGGGTGTGGTTTCCGCAGGAGGTCCAGAAGATACCGTGGCTCTATATGAGACACTGCGAGAAATTGTAGCAAATTCTGGAATGCAAGCCCGGCCCCATGCCGCCATCAGTAATGCCTACGACAGCCTGGAGGCCATCAGTCGGGCCTGCGTGGAAAACGAGGAGGCCCGGTTCTTTGAGCGATTCTTAACCCATCCCATCGATGTTTTGGTCCAGCCAAAGGATTTCCATCTCTATGGTGCCCCCTTTCCCGAGGCCGATGACGACACTTTTTTTGGAGAGGTCTCCCAAAAAATCTGCAACGCCATGCTGCTGGGCGATCAGACCCGGATGCATCAGGCCCTGGATCAGGCCTTGGACTTTATTGTGGACCGCTTTCCCCGGGTATCCGGGATTCACATGCGGGCGATCCACTTCTGCAAACCTTTGGAAATGACCCTGGTGGGAGCGGATCTCATTGACCGGCTGTTCGTCCAACAATTCCGGTTGGTACAGCGGGTCATTGAGACCGAAAACGAGGCCCAGCTCCGGGAGAGCTTTCATCAGCAGCTGGACCGAATCTGGGAATATTCCCAGAAACGTAAACAACTCCACCATGGAGAATTGATGCAGCGGGTGGCTGACTATATCCAGCAAAACCTCTCCGATTTTACCCTCTCCATCCCCACGATCGCGGAAAATTTTCATCTGTCGGAAACGCGGCTGTCCGCAGAT
>CBCTLT010000156.1:0-4761 GCA_965147785.1 uncultured Oscillospiraceae bacterium | reverse complement strand
GCACCCCACTTGTTATCCAGTATACCATACTGTCCAACAAATGGGGTGCAGTTCATTATCCTGTGACGCGGTGCTTTATGTATTTACAGATACATGATCAGGAAGACGATCAATCCCAGTCCAAAGCCCAGAAGCAGCAACAGCGCGTCATGGAGCAGCACTTCCACTGGATCCCCATCGGATTCCGCATCCACATCCAGGCTGTACTTCATACAGATTAGGATCACCAGTGGCACCGTCCAGATGAGCGTCTCCCCGCCGACCCGTTCCACCGTCAAAGGATCCACGGTCCACAGGGCGTAGAAGATCACCGTCAGGGCCACACACATATACATGTTTTGATTGAGAAAATTGTCGCTGTAGAATTTCAGTACCTTCCGGCCCTCGGTTTTTCCACCCAGCCGTTCTCCCCGGCGTTTCCCCAGTCCCAGATAAAAGGACATGGCAATGACCGTCAAGCACAGCCATTTGCTCAGTTCGATTTCCGTCACCGTACCGCCGTAGAGCATCCGAAGCAAAAAGCCGGAAACCAGGATTGCAATATCAATGAGCGGAACATCCTTGAGACCCATGCTGTAACCCAGATTCAGGAGGAAGTACAGGCATAGCCACAGCCATGCCCTGCCGTTCCATCCACCGGCCAGATAGCCAAACAGCACTGCCAGTCCCAAGAGAACTCCACAGCAAATCAGCGCCTGCGACACGCGCAGCGTGCCCGCCGCCAAGGGACGGCTGCATTTGGCAGGATTGTTCCGATCCTTCTCTCGATCCCGAATGTCGTTGATGCAGTAGATCGCCGACGCCAGCATAGAAAAAGCCAAAAACGCCCAAATTCCCCGTTGCAGTTTCTCCCACAACAGCAGCTGGCCGCTGCAGATCAAAGGGAGCAATACCAGAACATTTTTAATCCAGTGATGGGGTCGGGTAAGCTTAATATATTGTCTCATATTATCCCCCCAACGCCGGGAAAAACTGTGTTCCGAACACCAGTACATCCCGCAGAGCCCATACATTGCAGATCCCCAGCAGCAGCGTCAATCCCATGAGCGCCGCCAGCTTTACCGGCCGCAGCCGATGGAACACCCAGTCAATCCATTGAACGATCATAGCGGCAAAGGCCCACCCAAAATAGAGTGAATAAAGCATCAATCCATTGTCGATGGTACCCCAGCCAATGAGCCCCAGCAGCAGAAAAGAAAATCCAATCCAAACTGCGCAGATTTTCGTAAACCGTTTTTTCCGGCCCACAACAATCCCAGCCAAAGCCAACACCAGCACTACGATTCCCACCACCGACCAGTTCTCCACCGGCAGCATCTGCCAGGAGATATGGCGATAGGTGGTCAGGTCCTGCCCAGAAGGCGGTGCCAGCAGACAGGCACCGGCAAAATTCACATACTGCATCAGCTTGCTCAGCAGAGGTACATCCGCACCGGTATAGTAGCCATAGCCCTCGATATAGGTGGGAATATCCAGGAAGGTGGTCAATCGCCCGGAGAGAATGGTGACGGAGAAAAAGGCGCCGCAGAGCATGGCCGTTTTTTTCACAAATTTCCGGAAGCTGCGATCCCAGGTAATCAGTGGGAACCATATTCCGGAGGTCAGTAACGATCCCGTGGCGCCGATATACGCCAAGCTTTGGCCCACAGGCTCCCGTTCCAACAGCACCAGATAGAACACAGAGGTCAGATATTGTTCTGCCGTCAGAACAAAAATCAACGTGGGATAGCACACACACAGCATAGTCAAAAACAGTGCCTTTTCCGCACCCTTCAGCCCCAGCATCCGGCCCACCAGCACTACCGCCACCAGAAACAGCAGCATCTGCATGATCTGCCATACGGTGATATAGCTTTCCGGCAGGAAAAACAGGACCTTGGAAATCAGCCATGCCACCTGGGCAAAGGGCATAGCAAAGGCCCCATAGAGCGGCTGCCGCAGATCATTCTGCTCAGCTCCCACATTCCGGTATACGTCCTGATGGACCAGGTAACCGGAATCCGCCGAATAGATCAGGTCAAAATTGAACCAGTTTCCATTGACATGGGCCCCGTAAAACGCCTGGGTACACATAAACGCAAATACAATCATCATGGCAAAGAGCAGCCCGGCTCCCAGGAAAAACAGCCGTTCCGTAAAATCGGACTCCCGCCACAGTCGCAACCCCAGCTTGCGGAAAAAATCCACAAACCACAAAAAATAGCCAAAGGCCAGGGGCAGCGCTGCCAGCGCCACCAGCCAGGGGATTCCCCGAATCACCAGATCCTCCCGCGGTAGTCCCAGCAACCCTATCAGCTTATGCATCCAGGTCCAGCAGTTGCTAAAAAACGTGGATTTTGCCGTATAGACCGCGGCAATAGAAAGCACGCCTGCCAGCACCCACAGGCCCCATCCCCGAGGCGCAAACAGCTTCTCCAGCAGCGGCGTTCGGAAGGAGAACACCATCAAAAGGATCAACGCCGCTATGGCAGTGACAAGAAAACTCAGCTTGGATTCTGTTTGCATCAGCAGCACCGTATAGGCAGTTCCGGAGCATGCCGCAGCCAGCCGGAACCAGGCCGGGAATCTATGAGTTTGTTCCACTGGCGGCACCTCCCTTTTCCCCCGTTTCGGCCTTCTTCATCATTTGCACACAAGTGATTTTATTATAGCCTGTCCACAGACAAAAGTCCAGAAATACTTCCGGATTTCTCGGGCTCCTGCCCCCCCGAATTGTTTCCCCGGAGTTTGGTTTGTACCGTTGCATTGACAAGGTTTTTCCCGGCGGCTATACTATAATTCATAAATCTTTGTAATATTTTCTTATCATTCTTGTAAAATGGAGGTAGTATTATGCAGTATCGGCATCTTTTGAGTCCTCTTCCCGTGGGCGCTGTCACACTGAAAAATCGGATCTCTTCTCCCGACGCCAGTCTCCATTTGCTCCAGGGTCCCGAAACCTTCCCGGCCGACGGATACCGCGCCTGGGTCATTCAGATGGCCAAGTCCTGCGCCTACATGGTCATGTCCCCCTGGTCCAATCCCACCCAGCGGACCATTGGCATGGCGGACAGCCTGCGGATGCAGAACTTTGACATGGAGGATCCCAGCGTCTCCAACTACTTCTCCAAAATGTGCGACGACGTCCATTTCTACGGCTCCAAACTGCTGATCTCCACCATTCCCTTCCGGCTTCCCTGGCCGGAGGGCTATAACCTGGACGGCGAAGGCGGAATGTTCCTGCCGGGCCAGCCTGTGGAACCCAAGCAAATGCTCCCTGCGGACCGCATGGGCGAGCTGGTCGATAATTATGTCAACTGGGTTGCCAATTACCAATCCTTTGGTTACGACGGCGTTTCGTTGAACATCTCCATGCTCATTGGCAAGAATCACAACCACCGTACCGATGAATACGGCTGCGACACGCCGGAACAGGCCGCCCGCCTTCCCAAGCTGCTGTTTTCCGCCATCAAGTCCCGGCTGGGGAAGGATTTTCTCACGGAGGCCTACGTCTACGGCATGATGGATCACATCTACACCTCCGAGTTCATGGCCCAAGTCATCAAGGAACTGGAGGACGTGGTCGATATCGTATCCATCAAGGAAAAGGATGCTGCGGCAAACCATCCCACCGGCTTCCAGTTTCAAAAGGGTCAGCATCCTTGCTTCGCCTATGCCAAGGCCATTCGGGATACCGGCGCCCATGTACTTATCGGTGTCAACGGCGGCTTCCAGGATCCCCAGGAGCTGGACGGCTATATCGCCTCCGGGGCCTGTGACCTGATCGCCATGGCTCGGGGCCTCTTTGCTGACGAAGAATATATGGAAAAATGCCTTTCCGGCCGCGGAGAGGATATTATCCCCTGCATCTGGTGCAACAAGTGTCATGGCACCATGACACCCCCTTGGATCTCTTTCTGTTCGGTGAATCCTCGGCTGGGGATTGATCCCATGCTGCTCCATGCCATTCCTCCGGTGACGACACCGAAAAAGGTCGCCGTGGTGGGCGGAGGTCCCATCGGAATGCGCAGCGCCCTAATGGCAGCCCAAAACGGGCATCAGGTAACGCTGTTTGAAAAAACCGGGTATCTGGGCGGACAGCTCTATCACAGTGATTTTGTCTCCTTTAAATGGCCCCTGCGGGACTACAAGGATTGGCTGAAAAAGCAAATCCAGAAAGCTGGCGTTTCCATTCGGTTACATACGGAAGCCACTCCCGCTCTGCTGGAGTCGGAAGGCTTCGACGCGGTAATTGCAGCCACTGGCGCAGTTCCCAATGTGCCGAAATTTGCCCAGGACGAAACCGGGCATTTGAAACCGGGGCTTATGACCTGTCTGGATGTATTCGGCAGAGAAGCGGAGCTGGGACACCACGTGGTCATTGTAGGCGGCAGCGAAACCGGCGTGGAAACAGGAATGCATTTGTGCGAAAAGGGGCATCGCGTCACTGTTCTGACCCGGCAGAAAGAGATCGCCCACGATGCCTCCCATCTGCACGCCATCACCATGGCCATTGTCACCTATGATCCCAAAGATCACCACGAGATCATAAAATGTGCATGGGAGAAATATCCCGAGTTTCATTCCATTGTGGAAGCTACCACCACCGATGTGACCACCACCTCCGTCACCTATACCGATGCCGCAGGCGTCAGCCACAGTCTGAAGGCGGATTCCGTGGTGATCTGCGGAGGCATGAAGTCCTGCCGGGACGAGGCTTTGCAGTTCTTTGGCTGCACCGATCGGTTCTTTATGGCCGGGGATTGCGAGAAGGTTGCCAAT
>CBCTLT010000155.1:0-4782 GCA_965147785.1 uncultured Oscillospiraceae bacterium | reverse complement strand
CATCTGCTTGGGATCCAATCCCACGGTGGGCTCGTCCAGAATGATGACCTTGGGATCCCCCAGCAGTGCCTGGGCGATGCCCACCCGCTGCCGGTATCCCTTGGACAGGTTTTTGATGAGCCGTCCCGCCACATGGGAAATTCCCGTTTCGGCCATGACCCGGTCGATCTGCATGGTCAGCTCCCCTGCGGGGACGCCCTTGGCCTGGGCCACAAAGGTCAAATACTCCCGGGGCGTCCGATCCAGATACAGGGGCGGCTGCTCCGGCAAATAGCCCATGAGTCGTTTCGCCTGGGCAGCCTCCTCAAAAATATCATAGCCTCCGATGGTGACCTGGCCGGAGGTAGCCGCCAGGCATCCGGTCATGATATTCATGGTGGTGGATTTTCCCGCCCCGTTGGGACCGAGAAATCCGTAGATCTGCCCCTCCTCTACAGTGAAGGACAGATCGTCAACGGCGGTGTGGCCGCCGTATCGCTTGGTCAAATGGCTGACTAAGACCACAAAAAAGCCTCCTGTTGCACAAAATTTGGCGGGGCCTCGGCCAATCGCCGGGCCCCGCCGGATGGCTGGGTAACAATATACTTCCATCACCTGAAAGGGAGTTGAAAAAACGAAGGCTTCACAGTTTTCACACCGTTTGATCGAAACAATAGAAAAGCCCTGCCGTGGAACTGCGTTCCACGGCAGGGCTGTATGATGGAATTATTCCTCTACGTCCTCTTCATCCTCGTAGCCCTCTTCCAGCAGGGCACGGATGGACAGAGAAATCCGCTTCTTCTCGGTGTCGATGTCGATGATCTTCACATCCACGGTCTGACCCTCGGAGAGCACATCCTCGGGCTTGCCGATCCGACGATCAGCGATCTGGGAGATGTGGATGAGGCCGTCGATGCCGGGGATAATCTCGGCAAAGGCGCCGAAGGTCATCAGCTTGACTATCTTAACGGTGACCACATCGCCCACAGCATAGTTGTTGGTGAAGATGGTCCAGGGGTTGGTCTCGTCGGTCTTGTAGCCCAGAGAGATCTTCCGCTTCTCGGGATCGAAGGAGATGACGAACACCTCGATCTGATCGCCCACAGAAACCACATCGGCGGGACTCTTGATCCGGCTCCAGCTGAGTTCGGATACATGGACCATGCCATCCACGCCGCCAATATCCACGAAAGCGCCATAGGAGGTCAGGCTCTTGACGGTACCGGTGTACTTCTTGCCCACCTCGATTTCGCTCCAGATCTTCTCAGCAGCAGCCTTGCGGAGCTCAGCCGCTACGGCACGAATGGAACCAACCACTCTCTTGCGCTGCCGGTTGACCTCAGTAATCTTCATCTGTACAGTGGTTTTCACCAAAGCGCCCATATCGCCATTCTTGGGCACACCGGTCTGAGAAGCGGGGATAAAGACGCGGACACCCTTCACATTGGCCACCACGCCGCCCTTGTTCTGCTCAGTGATGAGGCCCTCTACGACGGTCTTATTCTCGCAGGCCTGCTCAATCTCCTCCCAGTTCTTCTGGGCGTCCAGCTTCTTCTTGGAGAGCATAACGGTGCCCTCGGCGTCGTTGACCCGGATCACATAGACCTCGATCTCCTGGCCCACCTGGAACTGCTCCTCAGGCTTCACATTGGGATCGTCGCTGACCTCGCTGTAGGGTATGTACCCAGCATGCTTGGTCCCCAGATCCACTGCAATCTCAGTGGGGGTGATGCCGGTTACAACACCGGAAACCTTATCTCCTGTATTTAAAGATTTGTCATACTGCTCCAGCAGCTGGTCAAAGGACTCCTCGATAGCTTCAGTCTTGATTTCGTCGCTCATGTTGTTGTATACCTCCTTAATTATCCACTCCGGCGTGGATGCGCCGGCCGTGATGCCAACAGATGATCTGCCGATATAGCGAACGGTCTCTAAATCCGCAGCACTGTCGATGAGGCAGGTATCCGAGCATGAATCCAAACAAATCTCTTTCAATCGCTTCGTATTGGAGCTTTTCCTGTCGCCAATGACAATCATTGACTCACATCGTTTGGCCAATTGGGCAGCTTCGCTTTGGCGTTTCTCTGTTGCACTGCATATTGTATCAAAGATTTCGCAATTTGTACATAGCTTTTTTATAGATTTCGTGCAGTTTTTCCACAACTTTTCCGTACTTGTGGTTTGACTGACCATGAGCAGGGGCAAATCCCGGCGTTTTTCATCCTCCAAAAGCCAATTTTCCAGTTCTTCCGCCGACTCGAACACATAGGGATCCCTGCACCATCCGGCGATGGCCACCACCTCCGGATGGCTTTTCACCCCGATGATGAGGCACGTCCTGCCTCTTGCTTCTCCGTCGGACACGATCTGGTGGATCCGCTTGACAAAGGGACAGGTGGCATCCAAAATTATGGCGCCCCGACGTTCCAGACCCTCGTAGACCTCCCGGGAGACCCCATGGGACCGGATGATCACCGTGGTGCCCGGCTCGGCCTGATCGTAGTGGTCGATCTCCTCCACCCCCATGGCGGCAAAGCGCTCCACCACATGGTGGTTGTGGATGATGGGCCCGTAGGTCACCGTTTTGCTCCCAGATCGGGCCGCCGTATCCACCATCTGAACCGCCCGCTTGACCCCAGGGCAAAAGCCGGCGGTTTTGGCAAGTTCCACTCTCATACGCCGTCTCCCACGCCGTAGATCTGATCCATCAGCGTTTTGGTCATGGCTTCATATTCCTGACTGGAGGCCCGTTTTCCCTCCGGGGAAAAATGCAGGGGCTGGCCGATATACACCCGGTTGATCCGCAGCACCCGCTTGCGGATGGGAATATACACCGGCAGCACCGGCACGCCGGTCCGGCAGGCCAGCATAGCCGCCCCAGTCTTGGGCTCCCCTTCTTCTCTCGACTTGACCCGGGTTCCTTCCGGGAACAACACCACATATTCGCCCTTTTTCAGCTGTTCCATGGCGTGCTTCACCGCATGAATGTCAGAAGCGCCCCGTTTGACCCCAAAGGTACCCACCAGCTTCAGGATCTTGCCGATCACCGGAATCCCCATCAGGGATTCCTTAGCCATGGCGCAGATGGGACGTTTTTTCCCCAGGGCAAAGGCCAGGAAAAAGGGGTCGATGGCGGAGGAATGATTGGCGCATACCAAGGCGCCGCCTTCCGGAATGTTTTCTTTGCCGATAAACTTCATGGGATAATACAGTCCCACAAAGGGCCGGACAATGGTGTAAAAAATCTTGTACCAGGTTTTTGTGGTCATAGTCCCAGCCTCTCCCGGATTAGTCCCAACACGGTGTCCACAGATTCCTGCAGACTGAGCTCTGTGGTATCCACCACCACGGCATCCTTCGCCCGCTTCAGCGGTGCAATTTTCCGGTGGGAATCCTCATAATCCCGCTTTTTCTGGTCCTCCAGCACCTGGGCGTATTCCGCCGGCTGGCCTTTCTCCAAATACTCCTCATACCGCCGCTGGGCCCGTTTCTCCGGTGTGGCGGTGAGAAAAATTTTCAGGCTGGCATTGGGCAGCACCACGGTGCCGATGTCCCGGCCGTCCATGATAATGTCATGCTCCTTGGCCAGATTCCGCTGAAGATCCAGCAGAAAATCCCGCACCGCAGGCTGCTGGGCCAGCTGGGAGGCACAAGCAGAGATCTCCGGCGTCCGGATCTCCCCGGTAATGTCCTTGCCGTTGAGGATCATATGCTGCTGTCCGTCCTGAAATTCAATGACAATATTGGCATCGTCCAATAGCATAGGCACATGGTCGGTATCCTTGGGGCCAATGCCCAGCATGGTGATGTGCCAAGCCACAGTCCGGTAGATGGCGCCGGTATCCAGATACACGAATCCCAGCGCCTTGGCTGCTGCCTTAGCGATGGTGCTCTTTCCCGCACCGGAGGGGCCGTCGATGGCGACGGAACGATACTGTTTCATATCTACTCCTGCTTTCCTATCTTAAAATGGTCGAATGTCTTCTGTGGCATTATACCACGCTTTCTTCCCGATTTCCACAGGAAGTTCCTGCGGCATAGCCGGTGGACCAGGCAATTTGCAGATTAAAGCCTCCGGTGTAGGCGTCACAGTCCAGAATTTCTCCTGCAAAATACAGCCCCGACAGCTTTTTCGATTCCATGGTCCTGGGATTCACCTCGCTGACCTTGACGCCCCCATGGGTGACGATGGCCTCCTCCACAGGACGCTTCCCCGTAATGGCAAAGGTCAGGTGCTTGAGCTGATGCAGGATCTCCCGCCTTTGCTGTTTGGTCACGTCATGGACCGGCTGATCGGCAGCAATGGCGCACCGGTCCAAGATCACCGGCACCAGCTGGGCTGGCAGCAAGCCACGAAGGCCCTGCATAATCTTGTCGTTTTTCCGCTCTCCAAAGTCCCGCAGCAGCCGGGCGTCCAGCTTTGCCTCATCCAGCGCTGGCTTTAGATCCAATTCCACCCGATAGGGACCGTCTTGTTCCTGCATATGGGCGCTGGCACTGAGCACCGTGGGACCGGACATGCCGTAGCTCATAAACAGCAGCTCTCCAAAATCCTGATAGACCGGCTTTTTTCGGCTGCCCCAGAGGGTCAGCCCCGTATTCCGGAGGCTGAGGCCCGCCAGTTCCCGACAGCCTCCCTCTACCTCCAACGGCACCAGGGAACCGCTGGGGGCCACAACCGTATGGCCCACCTGGGCTGCAAGCCCATACCCGTCTCCGGTGGACCCGGTGGCAGGATAGCTCATGCCGCCGGTGGCCAGGATCACCTGGGGTGCGTAAAAGGTTTCCGACTCCGTCCGGACC
>CBCTLT010000154.1:0-4783 GCA_965147785.1 uncultured Oscillospiraceae bacterium | reverse complement strand
AGATAGATCAATCTGTTTTTCAGCATAAAAGCCTCACTTGATTTTCGGCGCAGGGACCTTGTGCAAAATGGACATACAGATGTCCCGGGCCGTCTTTTGTTCCTGCTCCGCCTGACGGGTCAGCAGCAGACGATGGGCCACCGTATCCGCGAAAATAAACTGTACGTCGGCAGGAATCACATAATCCCGGCCCTGGATCCAGGCCACGGCCCGGCTCATGGAGGCCAGGGCCACCGAAGCCCGGGGCGACGCTCCCTGCCGCAGATCCGGATGATTCCGGGTGGCCGTAGTCAGCCGGACGATGTATTTGAACATATCGTCGGAGGCATAGGTCTCCGCCACTTTCTGCTGAATCGCCACCAGAATGGCCTGATCCGCCACCGGGGAAATATTGTCCAGAGGATTGCAGGCCTGCTTCCGGCGCAGCAGTTCCAGCTCACTTTCCGGAGCAGGATACCCCATGCTCAGCCGAACCATAAACCGGTCCATCTGAGAATCGGGAAGCAGCTGGGTGCCGGAAGAACCATAGGGATTCTGGGCGGCAATGACCATAAAGGGCTTTGGCAGCGGATGGGTCTCTCCATCCACCGTCACCTGGCCTTCCTCCATAGCCTCCAATAGGGCTGCCTGGGTCCGGGAGGAAGCCCGGTTCAGCTCATCTGCCAAGAACAGGTTGCAGAGGATTGCGCCCTTCTGGTATTCCGTGGTACCGGTATTTTTGTTATAAATCGTAAAGCCGGTGACGTCGGTGGGCATGACGTCCGGGGTAAACTGCATACGCTTATAGTCCAGCTGCAACGCCCGGGAAAATGCTAAAGCCAAAGTGGTCTTGCCTACGCCGGGCTTGTCCTCCAACAGGAGATGCCCTCCCGCCAACATGGTGAGGAAGGTCTTCAATATCATATCATCCTTGCCGACGATGGCCCGGCGGACTTCCGTAAGAACCTGTTCAGCATAATTCAACTCAATTTTCCTCTTTTCCTAACATAATGTGCTAATATCATACCATACCCGGGCGAACCATTCAAGAGGATTATGACAAAAAGGTATCAAGACGTAACGAACCCACCATTTTCTGTAATTCCCCTCCGCACCTCTACCACTGGTTAGTAAAACACACGAAAGCAAGGAAAATTATTGGAATTATTCACAAAGGTTCTGATCAAGAATTGTGCTATAGTATTAACAAATTGCGCCTTGGAACAGGTCCCAATTTCGGCGCGAAAAGGAGAATTATTGGATGAGCAGACTAACCATCATGTCGGCCAGCCGCGCACAGACCACTGTGGAGGGGCTCTACACGGACATGGAGCGGCGCATCATTGCCAGCCCGCCGGGGATCTGCCCGGTGGATCTGGCTTCGGCGTTCCTCAAGATGTGCCGTGCCCAGACCTGCGGCAAGTGCGTTCCCTGCCGCATTGGACTCAAGCAGCTGGACAATATGCTTGACGACGTACTTACCAACCGAGCCAACATGGAAACCCTGAACAAAATCAAAAACACGGCTTCTACCATTGAGGATTCCGCAGACTGCGCCCTGGGTGTGGAAACTGCCCGCATGGTCCTCCGGTGTCTGGATGGCTGCTACGACGACTTTGTGGCCCATGTGCAGAACCATCGCTGCTCCTGCCAGATCACCCAGTCCATCCCCTGTGTGGCCAACTGTCCCGCTGGTGTGGATATTCCTGGGTATGTGGCTCTGGTGGAACAGGGCAGATACGCCGATGCAGTGCGGCTGATCCGAAAGGACAACCCCTTCCCCACCGCCTGCGCCATGATCTGCGAGCACCCCTGCGAGAGCCGCTGCCGCCGGACGCTGCTGGACGCTCCCATCAATATCCGGGGCCTGAAGCTGGCGGCGGTCAATCATGCCGGCGTGGTACCGGCTCCAGCCTGCGCGCCCTCCACCGGAAAGCGGGTTGCCATCATCGGCGGCGGTCCCTCCGGCTTGTCCGCAGCCTATTATCTGCAGCTCATGGGCCATCAGTGTACGGTATTTGAAAAGCGGAAGCACCTGGGAGGTATGCTCCGGTACGGGATCCCCAGCTACCGGCTGCCCCGTCAGCGGCTCCAGGAGGATATCGACTGCATTCTCTCCACCGGCGTGGAAGTCCGGACAGAAACCTCTGTAGGCGGCGGAGACGGCATGATCTCCATGGAACAGCTTCGCAGCGACTACGATGCGGTATTCATCTCCATCGGCGCCCATGACGACAAAAAAGTGGGGATCCCCAACGAGGACGCAGAGGGCGTGCTCTCTGCCGTGGACATGATGGGTGCCATTGGCGATGGAATCATGCCCGACTTCACCGGCAAGCGAGTCTGCGTCATTGGCGGCGGCAATGTGGCCATGGACTGCACCAGAAGCGCCATCCGCTGCGGTGCGGAAAAGGTGTCCATCGTCTATCGCCGCAGATCCGTGGATATGACTGCCCAGCAGCAAGAGGTCCAGGGTGCTCTGGAGGAAGGCGCCGAAATGCTGGATCTCCATGGTCCCCTGGCCGTGGAAGTCAACAGCAAGGGCCAGGTTACCGGTCTGTGGACTGAACCAAAACAGGTGGGTCTAATCCATAACCGGCGTTCCGATGTGATTTCCAGTGGCGAAGAACCGGAGCTGATTCCCTGCGACATCGTGGTAGTAGCTGTGGGACAGTCCATCGAAACCCAGTATTTTGAGGAGGAGGGCATTCCCATCAAGCGGGGTGTCATCGACGCAGAGGATTGGACTGCTGTGGAACATGCTCCCGGCGTATTTGCCGGAGGAGACTGTGTCACCGGGCCCAAAACCGCCATCCGTGCCATTGCAGCCGGTAAGGTGGCAGCAGCCAATATCGACAATTTCCTGGGCTACAATCATCACATTACAGTGGATGTGGAGATTCCGGAGGTCAGCCTGCGGGATCACAAGTACTGCGGCCGGGTCAATCTCCACGAGCGCAGCGCCGCGGATCGGAAAGACGACTTTGATCTCATGGAAAAACCCATGAGCACCAGAGCGGCGCAGCAGGAGGCCAGCCGCTGTCTCCGCTGCGACCACTTCGGCTGTGGAAACTTTAAGGGAGGTCGCAGAAACGAATGGTAAATGTAACGGTAAACGGAATTCCGGTGTCGGTACCGGAGGGCGGAACCATTTTGGACGCCACCAAGCTGGCAGGATGTCCTGTGCCCACCCTTTGCTTTTTGAAGGATATCAACGAGATCGCCGCCTGCCGCGTCTGCGTCGTAGAATTAGAGGGCGCGGATCATCTCATCACCGCCTGCAATAACACCTGCACGGAGGGTATGTCCATCCGGACCAACTCCGTCAAGGTTCGGGAAGCCCGGCGGACCAATATTGAGCTGATTCTCAGCCAGCACCGGCTCAACTGTCCCGCCTGTAACCGGGAGAAAACCTGTCAGCTCAAAAAGGTGGCCAACTCCATCAACATGGATGACACCATGAACTTCCGCCATGAGTACGAGGCGGATGATTGGGATGAGACCTTCCCCCTGATCCGCAACGAGAGCAAATGCATCAAATGTATGCGCTGCATCTCCTTCTGTGACAAGGTCCAGTCCCTGGGGGTCTGGGATATGGTGGGCACCGGTTCCCACACCACCGTGGGCGTCTCCGGCGGCCGCAGCATCCAGAATGCGGACTGCGCCCTTTGCGGTCAGTGTATCACCCACTGTCCCGTCAACGCCCTGCGCTCCCGGGATGATACCAAAGCCATTTTCGGGCTCAACGGTGCCCTGAACGATCCGGACAAGATCGTGGTGGTCCAGGTCGCCCCTGCCGTCCGGTCCGCCTGGGGAGAAACCTTCGATCTGCCCCCGGAGGTGGCCACAGAAAAACGGTTGGCCACAGCCCTGCGCCGCATCGGCTTCGACTATGTATTCGACACCAACTTCTCCGCAGACCTCACCATTATGGAAGAAGGCACGGAGTTCCTCCACAGGATGCAGGATGGCACCAAGCACAAATATCCCATGTTCACCTCCTGCTGCCCGGGCTGGGTCCGGTTCTTAAAGTCTCAGTATCCGGATATGGTGGACGAGCTCTCCACAGCCAAATCCCCCCAGCAGATGTTTGGTGCGGTGACCAAGACCTATTTTGCCAAGAAAATCGGCGTAGACCCCAACAAGATCGTCTGTGTATCCGTCATGCCCTGCGTGGCCAAAAAGGCAGAGCTGGATATTCCCAGCATCAACGACGCAGGTGCTGGAAAGGATGTGGACTTCTCCATCACCACTCGGGAGATGTGCCGGATGATTTCCGCCGATCAACTGGATGTGGCGGCTCTGCCGGAGACAGATTTTGATTCGCCTCTCGGTACCGGCACCGGTGCAGCCGTGCTCTTTGGGGCCACCGGCGGCGTTATGGAGGCAGCCCTTCGGACCTGCGCCTATGTCCTTACTGGAGAAAACCCGGATCCAGACAAGAGTTTCCTGGAGGTCCGGGGACTGGACGGCTGGAAGGAAGCCGACTATGACGTGGCAGGCATCAAGGTCCGCACTGCGGTGGTCAGCGGTCTGGGCAACGCCAGAAAACTGATCCGGGCCCTGCGGCGCGGAGAGGTTTCCTATGACTTTGTGGAAGTGATGGCCTGCCCCGGCGGCTGCGTAGGCGGTGGCGGACAGCCCATCCACTACAACGAGGAGCGGGCCGGGGATCGCGGTGCCGTGCTCTATCGCTATGACGAGCACAATCCCATGCGTTTCTCCCACGAGAACCCCGACGTGCAGGCCCTCTATCAGGACTATTTGAAGGAGCCTTGCGGAGAGCTGGCCCATCATCTGCTCC
>CBCTLT010000153.1:0-4815 GCA_965147785.1 uncultured Oscillospiraceae bacterium | reverse complement strand
CATTGCCTGGATCTATGACAGCGACTATGAGTTTCTCGGGGGCGATACGGTCAAGAAAATCATTGTGGGAGGAGAACGATATCTGGATCATCGGGTCCGGCTGCTGCTGGCAGGGATTCCGGCGGAACGGATCGTCTGTGTGCGGGATCCCTTTGACACGCCCCAATATGTGGATACAGAGGGTGTGGAACATATCTATGTGCTTCACGATGTGAATTTCATCAGCCGGGGCCACAGGATCCGGGATGAAATCGCCGCTGGGATTCGGGAAAGTGCAGCCCACAAAAAAGAGCAGCACCAGCCCCTGACAAAGCCTGCCCAGGAAACGAGGTGCTGCGTATGACCATAGAAGTGCTCTTTCCAGAACTCAGTAATCTCTATGGAGACATGGCGAATATCAGGTATCTCCAGGCGTGTATGCCGGAGGTAGAGGTGATCCAGACTAACAACTGCCAGGAACCCCGGTTTGTGACCCAATGGGTGGATATGCTCTATTTGGGATCCATGCCGGAGCAGGCGCAGAAGCTGGCGGTTCGGCGGCTTTTGCCCTATCGGGAACGGCTGAAAGAGATGATCCGTGACGGTGTGGTTGTGCTGGTTACCGGAAATGCCGTGGAGCTGTTTGGTCAGTATATTACAGAACAAGCTGGGAAAACAGAAATGCTGGGCATGTTCCCCTATTATTCCAAACGGGATATGGAAAATCGCCACAATTCCATGTTTTTGGGGCGGTTCGAGGATATCCCGATTGTGGGATACAAGTCCCAGTTTTCCTTCTGCTATGGACACTTCCCGGGGAAGTTCATTGACGTTACCGGAGGCTTTGGCAACAATCCCAAGGACCGCAGTGAAGGATTCCGCTACCGGAACTTCTTTGCCACCTATCTGCTGGGCCCCTTTTTGGTGCTCAATCCCTTGTTTACTAAGTATCTGCTGCGGCTGCTGGGCCATGATGACCACTTGGCCTTTGAATCGGAGACCATGGAAGCCTTCCGCTTTCGGAAGGAAAACCTGGAAAAGCCGGGAGTCAACTTTCTGATGGGGGAAAATGGCTGACGTTCCGTTATGGGAGGCGAAGCTGCCAGAAGGCCACTGCACTGGCGGCGGCTACATTTAGAGAATCCACACCCCTGGACATGGGAATGCATATTGTATCATCACAACTGGCTATGGTTTTGGAGGAGAGGCCGTCTCCCTCGGTGCCCAAAACGATGGCCAGTTGCTTTTTTTGCGTTAGCTGGGAGGAGGTTATGTCAACTGAATTGTCGCTGAGGGCCATGGCTGCCGTATGAAATCCCAGAGAACGAAGCCGAGCAAGGCCAGCCTCTGGCCAATCCGCCGGCTTTTGACCGATCCGGGTCCAGGGAATTTGAAAAACGGTGCCCATGCTGACCCGCAGCGCGCGCCGGTGCAGGGGATCGCAGCAGGAGGGGGTGACCAAAACGGCGTCCATTCCCAGGGCTGCTGCACAGCGGAAGATGGCTCCCACATTGGTGGGGTCCACAATATTCTCCAGCACGGCGATCCGCCGGACGCCGGTGCAGATCTCCTCAACGGAAGGCAGGGGACGGCGTCGCATGGCGCACAGAATCCCCCGGGTCAAAGCATACCCGGTGAGCTGGGATAAAAGGTCACGGTCTGCAGTGAAAACCGGAATGTCACCGCAGCGAGCAATCAGTTCCCGGGCCTGGCCGGTGATGTGCTTGCGCTCCATCAACAGAGACAGAGGCGTATAGCCTGCGTCCAGTCCGTGAGAAATCACCTTGATGCTTTCCGCGATAAAGATTCCTTTCTCCGGTTCTCGGCGGGACCGAAGCTGCGCTTCGGTCAGACGACAGTATATGTCCAGCTCCGGTGCTGTCAGATCTGTGATTTCCACGATGTTTGCCATACCCCTGCACCCCAATCTCAGATTTTATGCGGCGGAATTTGCCGTATGGGTATTGTACCAAATTTTTTTCAAAGCCTCAACGGGGCATATCTTTATAAAATCATTCCGGGTTTGACAATGCGTGCCAAACCCGGGATGATTTTAATTTTGCTTCCGAAATTGTTCTTGGCGGATCAGGGGCCAATGGAACAGCCGGGAATCGTTAAGATCCTGGCGGTGCATATCTACGGCGGTGATCTGGTGATTTTCATAGGTGGTATAGTAGTAAACCCCGCTGTCGGTGTTGCAGCAGGAGGTATATTGGGTATACTCCCAATGGCCCTCCTCGGTTTCGTTGCAGCCTTTGGCCTGTTCCACCGTGCCGAGCATGTGAAAGAACTGTCCTACACGGGTTTCCTCCGTACTGCCGGAGACAGCGTGAAATCTGGCGAAGGCTGCCCGCACGAAACGGGAACTGGAGGAGAGATCTCCCGGCAGACCCAGGGCACCCATGCCCAGACTGTAGGGGCCCAGAGGCAAATCCTTTGCGAACTGGTTGACGGGGGGCTGGGCAGACAAATGCATATAGTGGTTCAGGTGCAGCAAATGAAAATCAAAGGGCGGATTATTGGTCAGAACACCCACGGGATTGTCGTAGACTACCAGCCCTTCCTTCAGGGGTTCCACCGTGATGCAGGTTTTGCGGTCAGCTAGGAGCCAATGCTGCTGCGCAGGGGGCAGATCCTTCTGAAAGGGCGTGTCCACGATTTGCAGCCGGGCCAGCAGGGTGCGGGCCTCTTCCACATCGGCGCATTGTCCCAAAATCCACGGGATCAGTTCGAACTGGGCCACGTTGTCCCGACCTGCAGCCGGGTCCCAGTAATGGGCGTTTCCCACGAAATTGAGGCCTGCCATACCCAGGCCTTTTTCGTTGACGGCGTCGTAATAAAGGGGGTATCCGTCACGGATATGGGCCATGCCGATCATGGCGTAATGGGTAGAAAGGTCGCCCATATGGCGGAAAGAAAAGGGATAGTTTCTGGGGGTCACCGTCACTTCGTCCCCAAAAGAGAAGCTATGATCCAGCGTGCGGCCGAAGTAAAAATCCCCGGATAGATAGGTAGCAGCGGTACACATGATATGGCCTCCAATTGTGCAGCGGCATTGCGCCTGCTGTTGTTTTCGTTATTGTGCGTCGGTGGGGTGGATTTATTCCTGGGGAGCAGCGTCTGCATCCAGGGCAAGAGGGAATCCCGGATTTTGATACGCCATCTTTTGAAATTGAGTCTTGCCCAAGGGACCAGGATTCCCTATGATGGAACTAGAATTCAGGAGAAAGGAGCGTTCTTTATGATTCACAACGAAACCATTGATACGATTTTGGCCCGGGAAAGCTGCCTGGACTTTACGGGAGAGCCCATTCCGGAGGAGGCCATTGAAACCATCCTGACAGCGGGTCGATATGCGCCCACGTCCGGCGGCAGACAACCCTGGCATTTTACCGTAATCACCGATCCGGAGACGCTGGATGAGATTTCCCGCCTGGTCTACGGCAATTTTCTGGAGATGATGGATACCATCAAAAAGGAAAGCGAAAAAGGCGGCGTAAAAAAGACGCCCTTTTCCGGCTATGACGAGAACCCCACACCGGCATCCGTCCGCTATCACGCTCCCATGATTGTGATTGTATCCGGCGATCCCAAGAGATCTGGTGTGTACCATACCGACTGCTGCCTGGCCACGGAGAATATGTATATCGCGGCCCAGTCCATGGGGATCAGTTCCCTGTGGTGGGGCGCCCTGGAGCGGGGCGGTTTGCGGAACCCCAAGGGCAAAGAACTGCGGGACAGATTGGTGCCTGAGGGCTATGAGGTGGTCTCAGCGTCCCTGTTCGGCTATGCCAAGCCCGATGCTACCCGGCAGCCTGGACGAGTGGTTGGGTTCCAACGGGGGGCCGGTGGCGTTACGAGAATTTGATGATATGATTAAAAATCAGACAGGGAGCCGTGGCAAAATTTTTCGTTTTACCATAGCTCTCTGTGCTGTTATATTCTAGTGTTTGCCTGGGATATTGTGCTTTGTCGTTTTAGCACAAGCACCAAAGCCGGGACCAAAATCAGCTGAACAATAATTCCGGGAATCGCTGTGGTGACAGCTCCAGCAAAAAAGGCGGAAAGACCAAAGGCGGAGGGGTTAAGTCCTGTGCATAGAAAACGGGCGGCACCCCAAATCAGACGACCGGCAATCATAGCTCCCAGTAGGGACACATAGACAAAAACAGTTTTTTGAGGAAGCATTCGATACAGTAAGGCTGAAACGGCACCATAGGTGGCAAGCTCCAGGCTCATACATAGGGCTGTGGGGAATATGGGAGGCATTCCGAACAGCAGGGAACGAAATACTGGTGCGATGAGGCCCACTGCCAGCCCCCAGGGCCAGCCGCAGAAGAACCCGCAGAGCAGGGCGGGGATGTGCATGGGACAAAGCATGGAACCGATCTCTGGAATCTGACCGGTCAAAAGGGGGAGCAGAAGCGCCAATGCCAAAAAAAGCGCCGCTAATATTAGATTCTTAAGTTGCGAATGCGTGTTCATTAGATTTCCTTTCCTACAATGCAAAAGGCGCCATTTCCTCTTCTGAGAAAACAACGCCTTCAGGCATCGTAAATACAATGGTTTTATAGAAAAGAACTTCTGTTCTATTGGCATCCTTCTGAATACGCATTAAAATTATATCACAATGTCCAGAAAAATGCAAATCGAAAAGGAAACATACCGAGAAAAAAGACGAAAGTCCTGAAGTCATTTTGGCTTCAGGACTTTTAGTATGTGTTATCACAACACTATAGATACGGCTTTGACACTTACGCTTTGACACTTACGCTTTGACGCGGGTCAATCCCAAATTCTGTGTAAAGTCCATTTCAGGTGCGAATAGAGCAAAAT
>CBCTLT010000152.1:0-4863 GCA_965147785.1 uncultured Oscillospiraceae bacterium | reverse complement strand
ATCTGGAGCAGCTATCGGAATGCCTGTGTATGAAGGTGTGACTTATGCGATATCAGAAACAAGTGATTGACAAAATCGAGAAATGCTACGCACTGACCGTAATCCAGTGGGCCGGCAGACCGCTGCTGGCGGTAGCCGGTGAGAAGGACGCCCCATGCAAATTATACGATTTGCATGGGAGGCTGGTGGATCAGGTGTGGGACAGGCCAGGCGGCGTTATGACGATGGTTCCAGTACCAGCTGGGAATGGAGCATTCCTGTCTACACAGGCGTTTTTCTCCCCGGATGAGTCCAAAGACGCCAGACTGATCTGCGCCCAGCGACAGCATGACAGCTGGAAGCTGACAACGGTTCTGGATATTCCGCATATTCACCGTTTTGATGTGATTCCGAAAAATGGAATCAACTATGTGATTGCCTGTACATTAAAATCCGGACACGAATACAACGGAGATTGGAGATACCCCGGCCGTATCTGGACAGGGGTTCTTCCAAAGGAACCGACACAGCCGTTGAAACTGCGTTTATACCGAGATGGATTGACACACAATCATGGATATACGCGCTCGATTAAGAATGGGGAAATACGAAGTGTAATTTCCTGCGATGAAGGTGTGTTTTTGGTGACACCTCCGGCTCAGCCGGGAAAAGAATGGACAACTGTGCATCTGCTGAAAGAACCGACCAGCGACGCTGTGCTGATTGATCTAGATGGAGATGGAGCGGATGAACTTCTTACGGTCAGCCCTTTTCATGGTGATACCCTCTCCGTTTGGCATCTTGTCGCCGGAGTCTATCAGAAGGTCTACGAATATCCAGAAAAGCTTCCTTTCCTCCATGCGATCAGTGCTGGTGTGGTGTATGGAAGGCCGATGGTGTTTGTAGGCCACAGAGAGGGCAGACGCACCCTTTTCGGTTTCTATTATAATGGAACGCAGAACCGCTATGCGTTTGATGTTCTTGATGAAAATACCGGAGCGGCAAACTGCCTGCTCTTCTCCCGAGGCGGACATCCCGCATTGCTGGTCACCAACCGTGAGATCGACGAGGTTGCGATTTATGATATATTTCCAGACGACTGACACAGGAAAGGGGCGCGCAAAATGCTGGAAGCGTTAAAACAGGAAGTGCTGGATGCAAACTTGCTCCTGCCGGCATATGGCCTAGTCACGTTTACGTGGGGCAACGTCAGCGCGATCGATCGACAGAAAGGCCTGGTTGTGATCAAGCCCTCAGGGGTGGAGTACAGTAAGCTGTCGGCTGACGACATGGTGGTTGTGGATTTGGACGGAAATATCGTTGAAGGTCGCTTGAAGCCTTCATCAGATACCGCCACCCATCTGGAACTTTATAAGGGGTTTCCGGAGATTGGCGGCGTTGTCCATACGCATTCCACTCAGACGACAGCCTGGGCGCAGGCCGGACGGGGAATTCCCTGCTACGGAACGACCCATGCAGACTACTTCTATGGAGAAATTCCCTGTACGCGGGATTTAACTGTGGAGGAGATTCTCAATGGGTATGAGCGGAATACTGGAAAGGTAATTCTGGAGACGTTTGTGAACAGGGAACCGATGGCAGTGCCTGGTGTGCTGTGCAGCCACCATGGCCCCTTTACCTGGGGCAAGAATGCGCTAGAAGCCGTACACAATGCGGTGGTACTGGAAACAGTGGCTGAGATGGCGGCAGCATGTGAACGGTTGAATGAAAATGTACAGATGGTACCTCCGGCCCAACTGGACAAGCACTATCATCGTAAGCATGGAGAGGGCGCCTATTACGGCCAAGGAAAAGGAGGATAGAATGCGGCAGTATGTGCTGGGGCTGTATGAAAAAAGTATGCCCAATACGTTAAGTCTTACAGAGAAGCTCAAAGCCGCAAAACGAAGCGGGTACGACTTTTTGGAATTGTCTGTAGATGAAACGGACGAAAAGCTTGCCCGGCTGGAATGGGATCGTGAAAGCCGCATGAAGCTCACAGAAGCAATGATGGTGACAGGCATTCCAATTCAGTCCATCTGTTTGAGCGGCCATAGAAAATATCCACTGGGACATCCGAACCCAGAAGTGCGTCGGCGCAGTCTGGAAATCATGGAACGGGCAATTTGCCTTGCCTCTGACCTAGGGGTGCGGATCATCCAGCTTGCTGGGTATGACGTTTATTATGAAAAAGGATCGGAGCAAACCAAGAAGTACTTTGGAGAAAGCCTAAAAAAAAGTGTGGAAATGGCCTCAAAAGCCGGCGTCATGCTTGCCTTTGAAACCATGGAAACCGAGTTCCTGAATACCGTGAAAAAGGGCATGTACTGGGTGAACAAAATCAATTCTCCCTATCTTCAGATGTATCCGGATGTGGGCAATATTACAAATGCAATGCAAAATGAAGCGGAAGGACCGACAGAGGATTTGTGTGCAGGAAGGGGCCATATAGCTGCAATCCATTTGAAGGAAACCAGGCCCGGGATATTCCGAGAGATTCCTTACGGGGAAGGTCATGTGGATTTTGCAGCAATGTGCAATGTTGCATACAGGCTGGGCATCCGGCGTTATCTGGCGGAATTTTGGTATGATGGTACAGCACAATGGGAAAATATCTTGACTGAGAACTGTGAATTTCTGCGTAATTTTCTGAATCAAGCCGAGAAAATATCCGCTGAATAATTATGTAGTTGAAAGGATGATAAGCAATGGCAGAGATTAAGATGATGAGCGGTAGCAACAATCGGGACGAATTATGCCGTACAATCATGGAAGATGTAAACGGAAAATTCAAATACGAACTAATTGCGGACTTTGTGAAATATCCGGTTCCGGAGTGGGAATTTGTAGACGTTTCCGCTGGCTTCTGTGACAAAGATGACTATGTGTACTTGCTTATGCGCGGCATTGGTTGTTCTCTGCTCAAGCTGGACAATGACGGCAATGTGGTGGATGTGATTGAGCAGCATGAAGTTACCTCTCCTCACTTTGGCTGTATGACGCCGGATGACCATTTCCTGATTACCAACCTATATGCCCACCAGCTGGTGGAGATGACAAAAGACGGGAAGAACGTGATTCGTGTGCTTGGCAGCGGTAAACCGAGTGACAGCGGATGTGATGACCGAAAGTGGAAGAGAGAGCGCCGTCATGGTGCGATTTTCCCCACAGAGATTGAGGAAGCGTATTCCAATTCCAAGTGGGAATTCTACACCATGATGACCACCATAACAAAGACGGGCGGCCCGTTTAACAAACCCACCTCCTGCGTAGTGAACCCAAGAAATGGCGAGTATATCATCGGCGACGGCTATGGAAACTGTGCTGTGCATCGCTTTGACAAGGATGGAAATTATCTGAGCACATGGGGCAAGCCGGCCTTTGACGAATTTGGCGGATACCATCCCGGACCTGGAAAGTTTATTATGGTGCATGGCGTCGAAGTGGATGTAAACGATAGAATTTGGGCCAATGACCGGGAAGGCAATGCCGTTACGGTGTTCAATCCAGACGGCTCAGTGGCAGCCTATATTCAGGGAAATCTGGGGCAGCCCTCTGATCTTTGGTATGACGGCAAGGAGTATATGTACTGTGTGGGCCGCGGCGGCTATCTGACCATTTTTAACAACGATATCGAGATTGTCGCACAGCTCGGATACTACAACAGCGACCTGAAGGCTCACGGCATTTGCGGCAATAGCAAAGGGGATCTGTTCCTGTTTCCGACGCATGCCAATCCTGACCACCAGGTAATCAAACTAAAGCGCCTGGATTGATCGTGAAAGTACGATCGCCTTGGAAATGAGGTGCTCAATGCAAAAGAAAAACTATATTGCCTTTATCGGCACAAACTCTGTGCGGGGAAGTCGAGGAATTTATACGGTTTCCATTGATGGACAAACGCTACAGGCTAAGGTTACGTCCACCCAGGAGGCATACAATACTGGGGCGTTGGTGCTGTCACACAGCAAAAAGTATCTATATGCGGCCAGTGAAGGTATGACTTTTATGGGAAAAGCCAGTGGCGGTGCCATGGCATACAAGATTGAAGAGAAGGGTGTTTTAAGCTATCTGGGCGGAACCGTGACTGGTGGCCAACGGCCCTGCTGCATGGACATTTCCGAAAAAGATGACGAGCTTTATGTAGCCAACTTTTTCGGGCAGTCGTTGGCCATGATTCCAGTGAATCCGGATGGCACTCTGCAACCCATGCGGCTGCTGGTGGAGGAAAAGCGTGGGTTGGACGGTCCTATGACGGGAATGCACTGTGTTAGAACGCTGCGGGATGAATCCGCAGTGGGCGCGATTGCGGTCGGGCCTTGCCGGTATATTGTGTATGACCGGAAAACCGGTGTTGAGCGCAGCAGTTTCTTTTTTGGCGAACGGCTTGGCCCCAGACATTTTATCACATCGGCTGATGGCACGATGGTGTATGGATTCATGCAAATGCCGGCAGAAGTTCACACTATCCGGGTCAATGAAGACGGAACCATGGAGCGTCTGCAGATTGTGCCGGTGATTCATTCAGGTCATGTGGGGCTGTGCGGTGGATCGGAACTGCGCATGACACCAAATGGGAAAATTTTAATTGCAGCAACCCGTGGAGCAGACACGCTTTGTGTGATGCAGATTCAGAAGGATGGCACCCTGGAGGTATCTGATTTCATCCAGGCGCCGGGAAAGACACCTCGGGATATTCAGATCAGTCCCGACGGACGGTTTGTTGTTTCCGCCCTACAGTTTTCCGATGAGATCTGCGTGCATGAGATCGACTATGAAAACGCCACGTTGCATCTGCGTTGTTCAGGTATTTCAATCCCATCTCCGGCTACTCAGTACAAAATCAATACTGCGGTAACTTCCCGCTACAGGCATCGCTGCGAT
>CBCTLT010000151.1:0-4869 GCA_965147785.1 uncultured Oscillospiraceae bacterium | reverse complement strand
GACCGCCCACTGTTTCAGGCAGCGCAGGCGCTGCTTCCATATCTACTACAGAAACAGCTATATGGAATTCAGTGTCTCCCTGGGTGGAGGGGGCAGTCCGGGCGGGAACATAGCCGATCTCCCGCTGATGGGCGGATTCCCCATCGGACAGGAACACCAATGTCGCATCCATATCGCTGGGATGCATGACCTTGGCGGTATGGAGTCCCAATGCCTCCTGATAGAACTTCAGAGCCCGGTCCAGATCCTGAACAAACAGGCAATTGTGAGAAAAGCGGAAGTTCATCCAAGCACCTCCTTACATCTGCATGCCGCCGCAGACCGGCAGGGCCATGCCGGTGATGTGACCGGAAAGTTCCGAGCAGAGGAATACCACAGAATTTGCAATATCCTCGGTGGTGCCCAGCTTGCCCAGAGGGATTACATTCTGAATCAGGAAATCCACGTCCTGTGCTCCGGAATCCATGCTGCTCTGCATCAAATTGGTGCCGATGGTGGGTCCCGGGCAAATCACATTGACTCGGATCCCTGTCTTGGCGTTTTCCAGGGCGGCAGTCTGGGTGATGGCGATCACGCCGGCCTTTGAGGGACCATAGGCGCCAAAATTGGGCACCATTTTCAATCCGCCGATGGAAGCGGTGTTGACGATGGCACCGCTCCCCTGCTTGTTCATCTGCTGCAGCTCATACTTTAGGCAGTGGAACACGCCGGTGAGGTTGGTGTTGATGACCTTACACCAATCCGCCTCTGTGACATCCGTCAGCGGTGCAAAGGGAATATGAACACCGTCGGCTCCGCAGCCAGCATTATTAAAGGCATAGTCCAAGGATCCGAAGAGGGTCACCGTTTTTTCCACCGCCGCCTTTACTTCTTCATCGGAGCTGACATCGCAGCGAATGAATTCTGCCGTACCGCCTGCGCTGCGAATCATGTTTACGGTTTCCTGGCCGCCTTTTTCGTTCCGGGCCACCACTGCTACCTTCACGCCCAGCTGTCCAAACCGAACTGCTACGGCCCGACCCATGCCCGAAGCTGCGCCGGTGATAAAGATTACTTTTCCTTTCATTTCTTCGTACATCGTAAAGCCCTCATTTCTTGTTACATTTGGTCTCTCCGGCCTGTGCTCCGCCATCCAGGCAGGAAGTGGCCATAAGAGAACCGGTACGGGTTTACTATAGCCGCAGTCAAAGCTTTTGTAAAATATGTATTTGTTTTTTTATTATAAACGGATGATTATACTCGGTCAACATTTCCCGGCAAAATGCAATAATATTGCCGGCATTATAAACAGAAGATTATAAAAAACGCAAAAAGACATATTTTGAATTTTTCCCAGGCTGTCCTATAATGCGGATGAAGCAAAAACACAGGAGGTAATGTTATGTGCGCTGTATTAAATGACCGCTATCCCCATGTATTTGATCCTCTAAAAATCCGGGGTCTAACCTTAAAGAACCGGCTGGAATACGCACCCACCGTGGTGCTCAAATGCTCTCCCGAAGGCGAAGTAACCCAGGAGATGCTGGACTTTGTGGCCTGGCAGGCTAAAACCGGCGTGGGATACCTGACCATCGGCAACACCCCCGTAATCCACAGTGATTCCTCCGCATGGGTCTGCGAATTGAATGTAACCCAAGATCGGTGCATTCACGGTCTGGAAATGATGGCCCGGACTGCCAGAGAAAACGGTGCGGAAATGTCCGTGGAGCTGGCCCACGCAGGCCGTGGCAGCGTGGCTTCCCCAGGAAATCCCGCGCTGGCCCCTTCCGACGTGCCCCTGAACGGCGGACCGCTGGGCTATATCAAGCCCATGAACGAAGAGGATATGGCTTACATCCGGCAGCAGTTTGTGGACTGTGCCATCCGCTGTCAAAAGGCCGGCCTAAAGATCATCATGATCCACTGTGCCCATAATAACCTTTTGGCTCAGTTCCTTTCTCCGGCCTCCAACCATCGGACCGACGATTACGGCGGCAGTCTGGAAAATCGGATGCGGTATCCCCTGTCCGTATTGAAGGCAGTCCGGGAAGCGGTACCGAACATGGTGATTGAATGCCGCTGCTCCGCCCAGGAGGATACGGAGGATGGCCTCCAGCTGGAGGAATCCCTCCAGTTCATGGAGAAGGCCCAGGAATACGTGGACATCATCCACGTTTCCAGAGGCAACATCTTCTTCAATTACGGTTCCACCTATACCATTCCCACCTATTTCAAGGGCCGTCAGCTGAACGTAGCCTTTGCCGCGGAAGCAAAAAAGCGGCTGCACGTTCCGGTCGCTGTGGTGGGCAATATCACGTCCCTCCAGGAGGCCGAGGACATCATCTCCTCCGGCAAGGCGGATATTGTGGTCATGGCAAAGGCCTACATGGCAGATCATGAGCTGATCCACAAATCTGTCCGCGGCCATGCCGATCAGGTCCGGCCCTGCACTCGCTGCGACTGGTGCGGCAACGCCAACAACTATGGTACCTCCATGCGCTGTGCCATCAACCCCCTGTTAGGCAAGGATCTGGATCTGACAGAGCTGGTCAAGTCCGGACGGGAACAGAACGTCATGGTCATCGGCGGCGGTCCCGGCGGCATGATGGCGGCCCAGACGCTGACCAAGATGGGCCACCATGTGGATCTGTATGAAAAGAGCGATCGTCTGGGCGGTCTGATGAACGACGCCACCATCGCCCCCTTTAAGGAATATCTCCGGCTCTATCGGGACTGGGATGTGCGGGAGACAGAACGCTGCGGCGCCAATCTTCACTTTGGCGTGGAGGTCACCGCCGAAATGGTCCGGGAAAAGAATCCGGACGCCATCATTGTGGCCACCGGCTCCACATACATTGTCCCCAAGGTCCCCGGCGTGGACGGCCCCAATGTGAAGGTGGTGAAGGATGTGGAGCATCATACCGTCCCCGTGGGCCAGAATGTGGTGATCTGCGGCGGTGGCGTGGTGGGACTGGAATGCGCCATCATGCTGGGCATGGAAGGGAAAAATGTCACAGTCATCGACATGATCCCTGTGGAGGACTTTGCCGCGTCCATGCCGGTATTCAACCACATTGAAGTCATGTATCAGCTGGAAAAGTACGGCGTGGCTCTCTGGGGTGACCGAAAGATCGTCCGGTTCGAGCGGGACAAGGTAATTGCCGTGGACAGCGAGGGCAACGAACACGCCTATGAGGGCGACACCTTTGTGCTGGCGCTGGGCGTCAAGCCCGACGACAAGCTGGCAAACGAACTGCGCCGCATGTATGCCGAAGGTGTTTATGTGGTGGGCGACTGCGTCGGCAGCGGCCGTCTCATCGCCGACGCCAACCAGGACGCCTTCCACGCATCCATTCAGATCCGGTAATACAGTCTGGAGGCAGGAGTATGGAAAAGAAAGAAACCTCCAATGCTCCAATTCTGGAGCTGCGGAACATTACAAAGAAATTTCCCGGCGTAACGGCCCTGTCCGGCGTCAATCTGGACATTCGTCCCGGGGAGGTCCATGCGCTGGTGGGAGAAAACGGCGCAGGAAAATCCACCCTCATCAAGGTCATGACCGGCTTTCATCAGATGAATGAAGGTCAGCTCCTGATCGACGGGAAGCAGGTCAATTTCACCCACCCCTATCAGGCCATAGAGGCAGGCATTGCCTGTATCTATCAGGAATTGTCCATTGTTCCCCAGATTGACGTAGCCAAGAACCTTTTCCTGGGGAACTGGCCTGTCAAAGGGGGATTCCTGGACGGCAAGACCCAATATGCAGCAGCGGAAAAGGTGCTGGAGCGGATCCATCTGGAGGTCTCTCCCAAGGTGATGGCCGGAGATCTGTCCATCGCCCAGCAGCAGATGATCGAGATCGGGCGGGCCCTGACCAGAAACGCCCGTATCATCATCATGGATGAACCCACCTCCTCTTTGACCGATCGTGAAGCGGACATTCTCATGGACCTGATCCGACAGCTGAAGGAAGAAGGCACCTCCATCATCTACATCTCCCACAAGCTTGACGAAGTCCTGGCCATTAGCGACCGCATTACCGTGCTTTGCGACGGACGAAACGTGACCACGGTGGAAAATCAGGGCATCACCCGTCAGAAGCTCATCGAATATATGTTGGGCCGTCCCTTAAGCAATATGTACAACAAGCAGCCGGCAGAGCTGGGCGAACCCATTCTTCGGGTCGAAGGCCTTTCCCGCAAGGGCGCGTTCGAGAATGTTTCCTTCGAAGCGCGCAGAGGCGAGGTATTGGGCTTTTTCGGTCTGGTAGGCGCGGGTCGCTCCGAGATCATGCGTGCCATCTTTGGTGTGGATAAGCTGGACAGTGGAAAAATCTATATTGGCGGTAACGAAGTCAAAATCGCAAATCCTGCCCAGGCCACAGCCCATGGCTTGGCCCTGGTGCCGGAAGACCGTAAAAAAGAGGGGCTTGCCCTTCGCCTCAGCGTTTTGGCAAACATGACCCTGGTCAAGCTTCCAAAAATCAGCCGTCTTGGCTTCATCAACAAGAAACAGCAGTCCGCACTGGCAGATTCCTACATAGAAAGTATTCGGGTCAAAACCCCAAGTCCCCAGCAGTTGGCCGGCAACCTCTCCGGCGGCAACCAGCAAAAGGTGGTCATCGCCAAGTGGCTTCTGGAGGAACCGGATATTCTGATTCTGGATGAACCCACCCGGGGAATCGACGTGGGATCCAAGGCGGAAATCTACGGGATCATCTGTGACCTGGCCCAAAAGGGTGTCTGCGTCATTGTAGTATCTTCGGAAATGAATGAGATTCTGGGCATCTGCGACCGGATTGTCACGGTATTCGAGGGAAAAATTACGGCAGAATTCCCCCGAGAAGAAGCTACCGACAAGGCCATATTGGCAGCCGCGTTGGGAGGTGTG
>CBCTLT010000150.1:0-4878 GCA_965147785.1 uncultured Oscillospiraceae bacterium | reverse complement strand
TAAATGCCTCAGGTCACGTTTTTTCTACTAACACGAATATTATTGTAATAACGGTCATCGCCGCCCGGTACCGTTGCCAATCCAAAAACCGCTGTATCATGGGGAAAATGATAGGGGGTGTGCCGCCCATTGTCTGTCATCAGCGTAATGCGCCCGGCACAGAGATTATGAACAAATGCCACACCTTGGGCGGAATTGTTGAAACCTACATTGCCGGAGAGCATCAAATTGTGGTCAATAAGCGTTGGGCCATGGCTGATCTCCACATAGGTATCCTGCTGGCGGTTATGGTGAAATACATTGCCCGTGACACGCGTGCCCTGGGCCTGCCAATCCAGCCAAATCCCCTGGCAGCAGTCGTGAATAAAATTGTCCTTTACCAGCACGTCAATGGCAGCGTGGAGCTTAATTCCCGCCGTTAATGTGGTTATGTTCGATCTTCGAGAACACACAGCCCAGATGCCCTACAATAAGCTCACAGTTGTAGATTACATTGTCCCGAACAACATGGCTGCCAATGAATCGCTTGTCCCAGTCTCGGTGCAGGGCGCGAAAGATACTTTCCCGTTCCCGCTGCGTTCCCTCTTTGATCTTCAGACGGTTCCACTCGTTGTCCCCGGAGGTCACATCTTTTCCCAGAGAAACACCGACACACATAGTATCGTGGATCACATTTTGCTCAATGACCCATCCCTTGGCCCAGTGGGGCCCGATCAGTCCCTCCTGTAAGCCCGTGGGAGGCGCCCAGTTGGTGGCTGCGTGCCGCAGCTCAAGCCGCGAACTATGATATAGTCCATATTGGTCTTTTCCGGCCAAAAGACATTTGGCCGGGCGGTATACTCGGTGAAATGCTCATTGGGGTTTACACCCTGGAAATTCCCAAAAAACGTGGTATTCTCAGGGTCCACAACAGCAAACCAAGCGCACTTCTCCGCTTTGGGAAGGTCCTCTCTGCGAAACACCTCCCGCATGCCCTTTCCATCCAGATACAGGCTTCCTGTGTGGGACCGTTCCTCCTCCGGACCAAAGTGCATCATCCAATCGCCTGCCACTCGCTCCTGATAGGGATGGCGGGAGCCAAAAACGCTGTTGGAAACCTTTGCTGTCCAAATGCCGTCCACTCCCCGGTTCCATGTTCCAAATTCCTCAAAGCCAGTGATGACAACCTGCTCCCCTTCAGCGGCCTGATAGACAATGGGGGCCGATTCCGTACCGGGGTGGCTTGGATCCACCCATTCCCGATAAACGCCCTCACGAACCGTGACGGTGTCCCCGGCATACGCCACAGATGCGGCCTTATTGATGGTCAAAAACGGCGCATCTTCAGTGCCTGGATTGACATCTGATCCGTATTTTGCAACAAAATAATCCATATACATTCTCCTTATTTCATGAGAGAAAAATGCCTCTGAGCGCCGGATATAATTTGCGAAACGCCTGGTATTTTTCTTCGTATCGTTCCATCTGCGCTGGATCCGGCTCCACACTGCCCGTAATATGAACCGCCTGCGCTGCGGCTTCCTGAAGGCTCCCATAGGCGCCGCGCCCATAAGCCGACAAAACTGCGCCGCCCATTCCCGGGCCCTGCTCCTGTCCCAGAATATCCAGGCGTACCTGTACCACATTGGCCAGAATCATTTTCCAAATATCGCTCCTGGCCCCGCCGCCGCAGAGGGTGCAGCTGTCAACGGTGATTCCCAGAGCCCGTGCGGATTCCACCATATCCCGAAATCCGAAGGCCACGCCCTCCAGCACCGCCTGGGTCATATCGGCTCTTGTGGTATCCATGGTCATGCCCACAAAGGTACCCCGCGCAAGGGGATCGTTGTGGGGTGCACGTTCGCCCATGAGGTAGGGCAGGAAAAACACACGGTTTTTCCCGAGGTTTTCGGCGGAGATCTCTGCTTGCAGGCCGTTGTAGTCTGTGGATTTGCAGATATTCTCAACCCACCATTTGAGACATGAGGCCGCAGAGAGCATACAGCCCATCAAATGATAGTTTCCTGCCGCATGGTTGAATGCATGGGTGGCATTGACAGGGTCCATGCGGAATTTCTCGCAGGGGAGAAACACAGTACCAGAGGTACCCAAAGAAAGGTTACATTGACCTTCATGGAGGCATCCGGTTCCAACTGCAGCGGCGGCATTGTCTCCCGCGCCGGCAATGACCGTTATTTCTTCCGAAAGATTCAAGGCCGCTGCAATTTCCGGCAGCAGATTTCCAATCACGTCATAGCTTTCATGGAGCGCGGGCATTTGCGTTTCTTTCATGCCGCAAATCTCCATCATCTCCCGGCTCCAGCACTTATTATTTACATCCAGCAGCAGTGTCCCCGCTGCATCGGAGTAGTCGGTTGTGAATGTTCCGGTTAGCTTGTAGTTTACATAATCTTTTGGAAGCAGGACCTTGTGGATCTTTGCAAAGAGTCCCGGCTCATGGCGTTTCATCCACAGAAGCTTGGGAGCAGTGAACCCAGCAAAGGCGATGTTCCCGGTATGCTCCAGCAGAAAATCTTTTCCGATCTCCCGGTTCAAATACTCCGTCTCGTCAGCAGTGCGTCCGTCATTCCAAAGGATTGCAGGACGTAGAACATTTCCCGCTTCATCCAAAGCCACCAGCCCATGCATCTGTCCGGCTACGCCGATGCCGGCAATTTTGACCCGATTGATTCCCACCAGCAGTTCTGAAAGGCCGTCCAGAATGGCATTCCACCAGTCCTCGGGGTTCTGCTGGGACCAGCCCGGCTGGGGAAATTCCAGTGGATATTCCCGGCTGACGGATTTGACCACCTGCCCGGAATCCTCCACGAGAAGCAGCTTTACCGCCGAGGTGCCTAAGTCAATTCCAATGTCGTACATTGTGGCACCTCAGGAGAACAGGACCTGGTTGACAACGCTCTCCAGATACTCCTGGCGGCCGGAGCCGGGAAGCTCCGGCGCACCCATTTTCTCTGCATAGGCGGACAGCTCCTCCAGGGTGGTTTCCCCCGAGCGAATTTTTGCGCCGATGCCGGAATTGTAGCTGGCGTAGCGTTCTTTGACAAAGCTGTCAATTCTGCCGTCCTCCATGAGCTTCGCGGCTTTGAGAAGCCCCAGCGCAAAGGTGTCCATGCCGAGAATATAGGCGTGGAACATATCCTCCATGGTATAGCTGGGCCGGCGAGTTTTGGAGTCGAAGTTGAAGCCGCCGGTGAGACCGCCGTTTTTCAGAACCTCGTACATACACATGGTGGCGTCGTAGACATTGAAGGGGAACTCGTCTGTATCCCAGCCCAGAAGCATATCTCCCTGGTTGGCGTCGATGCTGCCCAGCATCCCATTGATGGCGGAGATGCGGAGATCATGCTGGAAGGTGTGACCTGCCAGGGTGGCGTGGTTTGCCTCAATGTTCAGCTTGAAATCCCTGTCCAGCCCATACTGCCTTAAAAAGCCGATGGCCGTGGCGGCGTCAAAATCGTACTGGTGCTTCATAGGCTCCTTGGGCTTGGGCTCAATGTAGAAATCCCCGGTAAAGCCAATGCTCCGGCCATAGTCTACGGCCAGATGCATGAGCCGGGCGATGTTCTCCTGCTCGAATTTCACATCGGTGTTCAGCAGGGTCTCATAGCCCTCCCGACCGCCCCAGAACACATAGCCCTGGCCGCCCAGCTTCACGGTGATGTCCAGGGCCTTTTTGACTTGGGCCGCAGCAAAACAGAACACGTCGGCGGAGTTGGAGGAACCGGCCCCGTTCATAAACCGGGGATTCCCGAACATATTGGCCGTGCCCCAAAGGCACTTAATATTGGTACCCTGCATTTTCTCCAGAATATAGTCGCTGATCTCATCCAGACGGCGGTTGGTCTCCTTGATGTCATCGGCTTCGGGGACTAGGTCCACATCGTGGAAGCAGAAATACTCGATGCCCAGCTTCTGCATGAACTCAAAGCCCGCGTCCACCTTGGCCTTGGCGTGGGCCATTGTACCCTTTTCCGCGCCGAAAGACTTGTCTGCTGTGTCCCGGCCGAACATATCCGTGCCGGCAGCGCAGAGGTTGTGCCACCAGGCCATGGCAAAGGACAGATGCTCCTTCATCGGTTTTCCTGCAACGATTTTGTCTTTATCGTAATACTTAAAAGCCATTGGATTTTTACTCTGGGGGCCCTCGTAGGGAATTGCGGGGACTGACTTAAAAACCTCAGACATGATACATACCTCCTGATTTTGCTTTGACCGAGGCGCTTACGGAATTCCGAAGCGCCTCGGAATCAATTAAGCCGTAATTTCCGCTGTCAGCGGCAGATACGCGGAGCTGCCGCCAACCATAATCTTTCTGTTTCCGGTGGTTTTGACCCACTTGTCCTTGGTGCCGTCCTCACGGACCGAAAGGGCGTTGTTGGGATCCCAATAACAGAAGCTTCGCGCGGGGATGGAGATGGTGACAGTCCGCGTCTCGCCGGGCTGCATATCCTCCAGCCGTTTGAAGCCACAGAGCTGTTTCTTAGCCATCTGGATGCCCTCCGGGACAGCGGCTTCACCCAGATAGACCTGCGCGATCTCGGTGCCGGGGAGGGTTCCGGTATTTTGCACGGTAAAGGTTACATCCGTACCTTGGACGGATAAATCGGAATAGGCAAAACTGGTGTAACTGAGGCCGTGGCCAAAGGCATACAGGGGCTTTACGCCCTCCTTGTCATACCAGCGGTAGCCGGTGAAAATGCCCTCGTCGTGATCCACATACCTCTTGCCGTCCTTACCCACATAGCTCTCAGAACGGCGGGCCGTATGCTCCGGGGTGTCGGAGGCCAGTGTGTCGGTGTTTTTCTCCGGAATGGTGACAGCCATTTTGCCGGAGGGGTTTACCTTTCCGGTCAGAATCTCCGCAATAGCTCTGCCTCC
>CBCTLT010000149.1:0-4897 GCA_965147785.1 uncultured Oscillospiraceae bacterium | reverse complement strand
GACTGAATCTTTGCCCCAAAAACGCCTATACGAAGTTTGGCGTGCCGAACTACGTTGATGAACTTCCTCAGGACTGGCAATGGGGATGGATCCGGAAGATAGAACCCTTTGTCTTGGCAAAGCCCGGCAAAGGCTATCGGGTCTATCAATATATGACCTGCTTCCCGGCAGCGACCTTACAGGCACAGACCTGGAATCCCTCCCTGATTGAAGAAGTCGGTCATGCCATCGGCACAGAAATGATTGAGGCTGGCGTGACCCTCTGGCTTGCCCCCGGTCTGAACATCCACCGCAATCCCCTCTGCGGCAGAAACTTTGAGTATTATTCCGAAGATCCTTATGTGTCCGGCGTTATGGCAGCATCCGTCACGAGAGGCGTCCAGAGTCATCCCGGTGTTACCATCAAGCACTTCTGCTGTAACAATCAGGAAGACAAGCGGGAGACCATTTCCGAGAATGTGCCGGAGCGCGCTCTTCGGGAAATCTACCTCCGGGGATTTGAAATCGCAGTTCGGAAGTCCAAGCCCTGGGCAGTAATGACGTCCTACAATCTTGTCAATGGTGTGCACACATTTGCAAGCAATGATCTGTGCACCAAAGCGCTGCGCAATGAGTGGGAATATCAGGGGCTTGTTATGACCGACTGGACCGCCAGTGAGAAAAACCCCGGCGAACATACATCTTGCATCCTTGCGGGTAACGACTTGATCATGCCCGGCCACCCCGGCGCAAAAAAGGAATTGACCGCAGCCCTGAAAAGCGGTCAGATCAAACGTTCTGAGCTGGAAGTTGCCGCGGCAAATGTTCTAAATATAATTTTCTCCAGCAATGTATGGAGTATAAATGAATAAAGAGGAGATATGGTTATGAAAACACAAGAGCAAATCGATGCAAGAGACCGAAAAGAATTAGCGCAAAGAAAAAACAGAAAAACAAAAAAGCACTGAAATATGGCTTGCTCCTGACACTGCTTGCCCTGTTCCTTGCCAGCGTAACGGACGAGATCAGTTCTGCCATTGGTGTTCAGGTTCAGTCCAGCGTCGTTACGGAATTCTTTGTCAGACCTCTGAATGTTCCCTACAACGAAGCCATGGCAATGTTCAGCACTGCCACCACATTTTCCTATTTCAACATGGGGCTGCCGTCCGGGTTGCGGAGAAAGCCATAGTATTCATAGTGCCCGTCCGGGGTATCGCAGACGGCTACGCTGATCGGTCCGCCATAGCCACCTGCGCCCTTTTCACCGGACATACAATAGTAGAGATAGAACCTGCCGTCATTCCCCTGCACCACGTCAGGCGCATACATATATTTCAGCTTTTCCCCATACAGCAGATCCTGATCTGCACGGTAAGACACACCCTTGCAGCTCCAGGTTTCCAAATCCTCCACAGGGGCGGACCAGAATTCATAGTTGCGCATACAGTAGGTGTCGCCGCCGGCTTTATCATGGGAGCCAAACAGATATACCCGGTTGCCAAACACATGGGGTTCTCCATCGGCAATATAGGTATTTAAGGGTAAAAACGGATTTGCCATATCTCTTCACAACGCTTTCTTTTAGTAGGTAACCTTGTCAAGATCCACGCCCTTGGTTTCTTTGACCTTGAAGATCAGCAGCAGGACGCCGATGAAAGCAAAGGGCATAACAGCGGTCATATAGCCGAAGCCAATCCGCTCGAACAGCAGTACCGCGAAAATAGGAACCACGCTGCCAATGCCGCTGCCTACCATGGTGATCAGATTCACGGCACCCAGTACGGAGCCACGGTTATAGGTGGGAGCAGATTCTGCAACCATCATGCCAACATAGTCCAGGGTAATCCACCAGCAGCCCAGATACAGGCCGTAGAAAATACCCACCAGATAGGGAGACGCTCCCTGCCATGCGGAAATATTGAAGCCGATGAAGCCGCCCACAGCCAGAGCACCGCAAACGCTGACGATGGTCTTTCTGCCCAGCTTGTCGCCTACGAAGCCTGCGCCAACGATCAATGCGGCATACAGGAAGGGATAGATCAACAGTGCTTCGTTGACGGCTTCGGAGGTCATGCCAAAGTCCGTCATAATGGATTCGGAGAAGCCGGAGATGGTGGTGCTGCCCAGTGCGAATGCGGAACTGACCATGGCAAGCCAAAACAGTTGCTTGTTCTTGAACAGATGACCCAGCGCATGGAACACGCCGGTTTTGTGCTGCTTAACCTCTGCCTTCTGCGCTTTCTCCTCTTCCCTGGACAGTTTTTTCACTTCGGGGTGACGCAATTCATAGGGGGACTCCAGATAAGAGATCCGCTGATCCAGGAAGGTTTTGGACTCCCGGGTAACCACCAGAGAGAAGACGGAAACAGCGATGGCGATCAGAGCAGGCAGGAAATACACACATCTCCACAACGTTGTGTCGGTGCCCATGACGGAACTTCTCAGCATGGGGATCAGAACGACGCCTAGGGTGCTGATGCCTTTGATTAGACCGTAGATGGTAGCTCTTCTTTCCTTCGGAACAATCTCGTACAGATAAACGATCTGCATGTCATGCTGAACGAAGAACACGGTCATACCGTAGCCAATGAAATAGAGAACCATATTGGGAGACCACCAGGCCAGAGCCATGCCGACACCCATCCCCAGAGTGTTGAGAACCAGGAACGGCTTTCTGCCGAACTTGTCAGCCAGCGCCTTGTAGAAAGGAACCAGCGCCATTAAGGCATATGTCACCTTCGATCCGGCCGTGATCAATGATGCCGGCGTGATTCGGCTCTACTACGGAACATGGTATCCCTTTTATGAGTACGGGAAACTGCTGGAGCCCATTTTCCGCAAGGTTGAAAGCAAGCTGTTCGGCAAAACCGTCGCAGAGATTCGAGCCTGTCCTGACGGGATTATGGGCGCAAACCATGTGATTTTGGCTGACGATATGCTGACGATTGTATCTGAGCCATGACACATATTGCCCAGCCGGGTAAAGGGGACCTCCTTTGAGAAACATCCTTTCTTTGAGGGAAGCTCCATCCGGAAGATTGGCAGTACCTATTATTTTATTTATTCCTCCAGTAAGGGCCATGAGCTTTGTTATGCCACAAGTCCTTACCCGGACCGGGCGTTTGTTTATGGCGGAACCATTGTTTCCAATGGCGATGTAGGTTATCAAGGTCGACGGGAAAGGGACAGGCTGAATGCCACAGGCACCAATCACGGCAGCATTGAGCGTATTAATGGGCAGTGGTACGTGTTTTATCACCGCAATACACATAAATCTGCATATTCCAGACAGGCTTGTGCAGAATCCATCGAGATACGGTCTGATGGAAGCATTCCTCAGGTAGAAATGACCTCACAGGGCATTGGACGCTCTCTGGAAGCAGATCGAACCTATCCTGCGTCCATTTGCTGCAATCTGTACAGCGGATTGATGCCCCATATCGGCAACGGTGTCATAAAGAAAAGCATTCCTTTTATCGCCGACGAGGATGGTCGGCAAATCGTTGTGGCAACCAATAAAACCCGGATTGTGTATAAATACTTTGATTTGGCAGACGGTGAGTACATTCTCACCACGCGCTGCAAATCAGGCGGCAGTGGAAAATTAAGCGTACAAACAGGTCTTGATGAAGCGATTGCTTTGACAAAGCCATCCAAAACCTGGGACACCATGGAGATCCCCTGCTCTTTCCGAACCGGTATTCAGCCCTTGATTTTGCATTATCATGGCTCAAAGGAATTTAGAATTCAATCACTTTGCCTTCGCAGGAGGAAACGATATGAAAACGGAAATAAAAAAATACGGCATCGTCGCCTTGCTGTTTACCGTATGCAGCGCGATTTCTCTAATCTCAGCGGTTGCTTATTTGATCACGAGTGCGGACGGCGCGCTTTATAATGTCCTTGCGCTGGTATGGCTTGTGACGATTGCTTCCGGCTGTGTACTTGCAGTATTCTCCCATGGCCCCCGCTGGGTATCTTTTGTATGCCTTTCCTGCGTGATCCTTTATGGACTGCTGCACATCGTGTCCTCCTATTTGCTGATGATCGCCATGGGTGCGATGAGCGCTGGCGGTATGGCCTATATCCTGCTGCGGGGGCTTTCTGTGTGTATGATCTTTGCATCAGGCTGCTTTATGGGCATTACGGTGTTTCCGAAGAGGCCTTCCTGGGCTGTCTGGACGAAATGGTGGAGCAAGCCTTCGACGACCAGTGCACCGGCACCAATCCCCGGTATCCGCTGATGAAGGAGATCAAAGAGATGTACCTGAACGCCTATTACGGCGGATAAGCAGACACACACTCTGCGGAACGGAACCATGGTCACCTGCCAGTTCGCGCCAATACCCTGCTTTCGTAGTCCCTTTTGAAGAGGCAGAAGAATACCTGATGTACCCGCAAGGGGGTATGCCGCAGCCGTTGCCAGCGGAAGCTGGCCACGGCTGCGCAGTATTTTCTGCTTTTGGTGCTGAAAAGCGGGCAGAAAAGATCCACCCTTCAACCGCGCCGATGGCCTCCCAAGTACTTTCAGGCCGTCAGCTCACGAAAAAACTTATTCCCCTTCCTGATAATGTGCCACGATTTCCGGAGTAATCGGAATCAACTGACAGTTTTCAATCGCATAGATGATGTCACAGAGCTGCTCAAGATCTTTATAGTGGTGGGATGTCAGGAAAATTGTTTTTCCCTCGGCTTTTAGCATTCGGATAATGGATTTTACATCCTGATAGGTGTGATAGTCCAGTGCATTGAAAGGTTCGTCCAGCACCAGAATATCCTGTCCCTCCATAATAGCCTGTGCAAGTCCCAGCTTTTGCTTCATGCCAAGGGAATAGTTGCTCACTTTTGTTTTGTTTTCAGGATCAAGACCAACTTTTCCCATTGCTTCCCGGATCTCCGTCTCGGAGATTTTCCCCTG
>CBCTLT010000148.1:0-4923 GCA_965147785.1 uncultured Oscillospiraceae bacterium | reverse complement strand
TCTGTATCCGGCGTTCTCATCCACGGGATAACCGCCAATGATGTTGTCGTCATCCAGATAAATATTTGCAAGCAGCTTCTGTCCGGCCACGGGAGAGGTGACGTAGGTATAGCCATCAACACCATCCACCACTTCCACCCGATCCACGGTACCGGAGGTGGTAGCTACAGTGTAATTGCCGTGCTCATCCTTGGCCAAGGCAAAGCCGTCGTCGCAGTATTCCTCGGGGATTTCCTCCTGGAAGCTGCCGCCGGAGATTTTGACGGTATCGCCCTCTGCCGCAGTCACGGAGGCAAAGTCTCCGCCGGAAATGGTGATATTACCAGTGCCTGCCGCATTGGTCTCATGTACGCCGACCTTCTGGAAGGTACCGCCGGAAATGGTGGCGGAGGTTTCACCGCTCTCCGCGCTCTCCATAATAATGGACTCACCCTCGCCAATGGTCCCGCTGATCATGCTGAAGGATGCGGTGGAGGACTTGGCATCCACATTGACGCCGCCCCAGCCGTTGCCTTCAGTCACAAGCTCCGTCGCCTCCAAGGCGGAGGCATTCACAACCACGCCATAACCCATGTTGTTCTTGCTGGTAAGATGATTCAGCACAGCCTTTGTCTGGGCGCTTCTGCCGGCAGGCGCGGTAAAAATCTGAATACCATGCTTGGCATATCCCGCTCCATCCAGCACAAGATTCTTGATGGTCACATCAGCTCCGCTGGCAACCAGCATAATATGCCGCTTGGTATCCGCGTCCGTTTCGGGCTTCACCGAGCCAGTGGCAAAAATGGTATGGTTCTTGCCGTCAATGGTGATATTCTTTTCAATCAAAATCGCAGCATAATTATACGTCATCCAGGCTCACCGTAAGATCCGAGTGCAATTCAATGGTGTCGCCGTCCTGTGCGGCGTCCAGCGCTTCTTTGATCGTGGCGAAGGGCTTGGACTCGGTTCCATCAGCCGCTTCTTCCAATTCGGCATCTGCGTTGACATAAATGGTTTTTGCCGATAACGCAAAGGCCGTGGGCATTACCGCCACCAGCATGCACAGTGCAAGTACAAGCCCCAGCAGTTTTTTCTTCATGTTGTTGTTTTCCTCCTTAAATACAGAACGTTCGTATTCCCACCTTAGAACCGTCTCCGGCGTTACACCTTCAGGCACCCTCTCTCGGTGTGATGATTCCGGTTTTCCTGCGAAATATACTGGTGCATGGTGTATTCCTTCCTCGGTTTAAAGCTGCCCCAGTATAGCATCGCTGTTTCAAAAAAGCAACGCATTTTCACCAATTATTCGACAGTAATTTGTGGAATTTTGCCTATATTTTCTGTATTTTTGGAGTATGTATTTCTTTACTTTTGCGTTTGCTGATGTTTTCCCCGCAGCGCCATATCTCCAACTCGTCCACCATGGATCCAATCCGCCCGCATATAGTACACCACGAAGACCAGGGAGCTGAGCAGCCAGGTGATGGGATAAGCCCAGAACACCACGCGAATATCAAAAATCAGATGCAATGTCAGAGTGATATAGCTGATACGAATGATGCACCAGCAGATCATCATCACCAGCATGGGCACCTTGGATTTTCCTGCGCCCCGCAGGACCCCAGCCATACAGTGGCTTAGCGCCAGCAGGAACCAGAACAGCGTCTCAACCCCGGCCTGCTGTACTCCAAATGCAATGACCACAGGGTCCCGGTTAAATGCAGCCATGAGCCAAGGGGCCAACAATCGAACCCCCAGCCCCACTGCCTCCGCAATGATCATGGAGCATATAATTCCAAATCTGGAGCCATTTCGTACTCGGTCGTACCGTTCCGCCCCCAGGTTTTGACTGACAAAGGTAGACAGGGCCATGGCAAAGCAGGTGATAGGCAGAAAACCAAAGCCTTCAATTTTAAAATACACGCCACACCCTGCCATAGCTGCGGCACCAAACCGGTTGATGGAAGACTGTACGATCACATTAGCAAAGGAGATAATGGAATTTTGAAGGCCTGAGGGCAGACCAATTCGCAGGATCTCCCGCAGCATGGGACCGTCGTAGCGCACTTTTTTCCAAATCACCTGATATTCCGTTTTGCTTCTGCACAGACGGCGGAAGGCCAACACCGCGCTGAGGCATTGAGAAATAGACGTTGCCAGCGCTGCGGATCCAACGCCGAATCCCATAACCGCTACAAACAGCAGATCCAAGACCACATTGACACAGGAGGAGATCATAAGATAGTAGAGGGGATGCTTGGAATCTCCCACGGCTTGTAGGATACCCACTGCAATGTTATAAAGGATTACCCCCAGCACGCCTGCAAAATACACCCGGAAATAGAGAATGGAGTTGGGCAACACCGCTTCCGGCGTTCCCATCCATCGAAGCAAAATCGGCGTCAGCGCAATGCCAAGCACGGTCAAGACGCAGCCTGACACAATACCGAAAAATACTGTGGCATGGATGGCTCTGCTGAGATCCTCAGCATCCCGTGCGCCAAAGTATCGGGCGATTACCACCCCGGCGCCCATGGCCACACCATTAAACAACCCGATCATCAAAAAGATCAGGCTGCCCGAGGAACTGACCGCAGCCAGGGCTTCACTACCAATGAAGTTACCTACAATCAGCGAATCTGCTGCATTATAGAGCTGCTGAAACAGATTCCCCAAAAAAAGCGGAATTGCAAAGCCAATGATCTTTTTCCATATGCATCCTTCTGTCAGCAAGGTTGCTCCCGAGGACTTTTCCATGGATACGGACGCTCCTTTCCAATTTTTTGAACTCTAATTTGACGCAAGCAGACGCCCGCTTTTCGCGGACGTCTGAACGGATCTTGTTATCCCTGAGAGGAAGCCATGGTTTCATCAATATGGCGATTGATCTGCTCGGTAAATTCCATGGCTGCATTATACCCCATTTTTTTCTGGCGATTGTTCATGGCTGCCACTTCCAGGATCACAGCCAGATTTCGTCCCGGCTTGACCGGAATGGTCAGCATCGGGATCTGGACCCCCAAAATCGTTGTAGACTCGTTTTCGATTCCCAAGCGATCATAGGTCACATCATCCCGCCACGTTTCCAGATTGACCACCATGTCAATATTGGAGGAATCCTTTACTGCTCCCATACCGAACAGCTTGGCCACATTGATGACACCAATGCCCCGCAGCTCGATATAGTGCCGGATCAACTCCGGTGCAGCGCCGGTGAGCAGATAGGCCCCCTCTTTTTTGATCTCCACCGCATCATCAGCGATCAGTCGGTGTCCTCGCTTCACCAGCTCGATAGCCGCTTCACTCTTTCCCACGCCGCTTTCTCCCAGCAGAAGCATCCCCTCGCCGTGGACCTCCACCAGAACACCATGTCGGGTCAATCTTGGCGCCAGATAGTGCTTGAGCGTTGCAATCATGGTGGAAACCAGCTCTGATGTGGTTTCCTCCGTGCGCAAAATGGTGATATTATGCTTTCTCGCCATGACCATGCATTCCGAACAAGGCTCCAATCCTCGAGCAAAAATCAGTGCCGGGGGCCGGAAAGAAAACAGCCGATCAAAGGTCACCACTCGCTGTTCCGGCGTCAGTCCGGCAAGGTAGGTGTCCTCCACCAGTCCGATCACCTGCAGGCGAGCCGGTTCAAAGTGCTCAAAAAAGCCCGCAAGCTGCAGAGCCGGCCGGTTGACGTCTTCCACAATAATCTGAATCTTTTCAAAATCCGAGGCTTGAAACAGCATTTCCAGCTTAAACTCCTCGGTCAAATGCTGGAGAGATACCGTGTAAACAGACATGGTGCAGCTCCTTTTCCTGTTAGTCCTTTATATTATACCCACAAAGCGGGAGTTTGGCAACACTTCCCGGGACCTGTCCCCAGAAAAAATTAAAAAAAAGAAAAAAATAGTTGCATTTTTCCACGCATTCTGTTATGATATAAGCCGATGCTCAAAAGGCTATCTGCCATTTTTTATACGGCGAGGAGGTGCAGCTAGTGGCTAAATGTGATTTTTGCGGCAAAGGCGTGACCTTTGGTATCAAGGTTTCCCATTCCCACAGACGTTCCAACAAGGCATGGAAGCCCAATGTGAAGCGCGTTAAGGCAATTGTCGACGGTTCTCCGCGCCATGTATACGTCTGTACAAGGTGTCTGCGCTCCGGCAATGTCACCCGTGCGGTTTGATTTGCTCCCCCAGATTCCCGGTTTTCCGAGAATTTGGGGGTTTTTTCTATTGTTTTATACATAAATTTTATACCGCAGAGTTCCGGGAATAATGGGAACTCTGCGGTATTTATTCTTATGCTTTACCGCCCTGTTAATCAACCGGCGGGGGAGGGGGCGGCATCCCCGGACCAGGTGCGCCGGGACCGCCAGGAGGCGGCATCATCTTTTTCTCCGCATAGTCGTCGGTGAGGGACGGTTCCGCCACAAAGGTAACGTTTTTCGCCGTAGGCAGAACGGTTCCTTTCGCCAATGTTCCATAGGTCACTGTGACCGGCTTTTCTGCCGTGATCCCTGCATTCGCCTCAACGTCAAGCACTGCCACCTTGCTGTCGCCTGTAACTGTCCACTTAGAGTCGGCCTCCAGCTTCAAAGATGTGGCATTGACTGTGCCCCGCAGTTCCGAACGCTTCAGGCAAACCTCCAGATAGGACTCTTTTTCCCGGTCCACATTGCCATTCGCCTGCATCTCCGTCAGGTTGGCTACCAGCCGTCCGCCTGCCTTGGCAAAGGCCAGGTTTCCGTCGGCAGGGGGTGCGATGGTGACATGGTCCAGATTCATCACCGCTTTGCCATCCTCTGCGCAGAGAATACTGCCCACTGTGGAGGATAGCTTTCCGCCAAACATATGGATGTAGGAATACTCCGGGCTCATGGAGTTGTGGGTGTTAAGGCCCACCGTTCCGGTGAGGTCGCAGTCATAGAGATAGGTGTGTCCCAGGGAATGG
>CBCTLT010000147.1:0-4993 GCA_965147785.1 uncultured Oscillospiraceae bacterium | reverse complement strand
TGGTTGCCCGTCGTGCGGAGGAAGCTACCCTGTTTATGACACCCTACGTCCCCTCTGAGCCCGACGGTGCGGAGGAACCGGCGTTTGACGATCTGGAGGCTGGAGCCTGGTATATGGATTATGTGACGGCGGCCTATGAGCTGGGCCTGATGCAGGGCTATGATGAGAGCACCTTTGGCCCCGACGATTCCCTGACCCGTGCCCAGATGGTGCAGGTGCTGGCGAATCTGTCCCAGGTGGATCTGACGGCCTACGCCGGGAAGAATGGCGGCTTTACGGATGTGCCCGCCACGTCTTGGTTTGCCCCGGCCATTGCTTGGGCATCGGAGCTGGGTCTGGTCAATGGCCGCGGCGACGGTACCTTTGATCCCGACGAGCCCATCAGCCGGCAGCATCTTTGCAGTATCATGGCCCGGTACCTCAGACTCTTTGATCTGGAGCCCGATGCCACCATCGCGCCCTTTGACGATGACGCGGAGATGGACGATACCTCTCGGGAGGATGTCTATTATTGTGCTGCCATGGGACTGGTCAACGGTATGGGTGAAAACAGCTTTGCGCCAAAGGCGGAGGCAACCCGGGCCCAGTTGGCGAAAATCCTGGTGGGCATGTATGCGCTGGTGGGAGATAATGCCGAAGCGGCATAAAGGAGACCCTATGTAATGCGGGATATTTATCTGATCGATTTTGAAAATGTGGCCTCCGAGGGCCTAAGCGGTATCACCTATCTGGCCCCGGAGGATGAAGTGATCATCTTTTACAGCAACAATTCCAAAAGCCTGAGCATGAAAATGCACATTCTGATTGGAAAAAGCGTATGTAAGCTGGATTATTTTGAGGCGACAGTGGGGGGCAAAAATGCCCTGGACCATCAGATTTCCACATGGTTGGGCTATCTGGTGGGCACCAACGCCGCGGAACGGAACTATTATATCGTGTCCAGAGACATGGGCTACAAATTCGTGGCCAGCTTCTGGGCAGACAGCCCTCAAAAGCCTAATGTGCGCTGCGTGGAGAGCATCAAGGCCGCCAGCCGGCAGGAGCGGAACCGGAACAACCGGGATGTTCGAGTGAGCGATGGCAGCAATGGGCAGACGCCCATGCTGAAGCCGGCGGAGCCGGTACTGCGGCTGCAGTCCGCCCAGCAGGTGGAGAAAACCGAGGCCGGGAAACAGCCGGGAATCCAGCAGGAGAAACCGGTGCAGGAACCTGTTTCGGAACCGGTAAAGGCTGCCGTTCCGGCGGAAGTGGCGGAAGGAGCGGCTTCCCAGGTGGCGTCCGGGGAAACAGCCCAGACTGCAGCCCATTCTCAGAATGCATCCGCCCAGGTACCGGCCCAGGAGATGGAGGTACAGCAGGCTGAGGCTCCGACCCAGCAGACGGCGGAGCCGGATTCCGGCGAGAGCCGGAAGAACTATCGGGGCCGGCAACGCTACTACCACCGCAGCCGGGGAAAGAATTGCCGCAGTGGAGCCCAGGAACCGGCATCATCCTCCGACAACGCCGATGGTATAGAGAACGCTAATATAGAACGGCAGCCGGAGCAGCAGATGGCGGACAGAGCCCTCTATGTGGAGAACCGGAAGGACAGCGAGACCAAGACAGAAGTTGGATCTGCCCAGCCGCCCAAAACGGAGCCTGCCGTGCAGCAGAAGGAATCTCCTGAGGAGGAGTACTTCCAAAAAATGGAAACCGCCAAGGCGGAGGGATCAGTTCAGACTGCCAAGGGAGTGGGAGGCGGGAAAAACCGGGAAAAGCCTACGAATCACAGTAAGGTAATGAAGTTGGACCGGCCTCAGGAAGCAAAGAAAGCAGATCGCCCCCAGGAGGGCAAGAAAGGGGAGCAAGCCCAGGAGGCCCAAAAGCCGGAGCAGCTCCAGGAGGACAAGACACGCAGCGGAGAAAAGAAGGCCGCAAAACCCCGTCGCCGGAATACGGTTCAAAAGCTGGAGGAGCCTCGGCAGGTGGAACTGGGAGCGTTGCTGGCGCCCTATCCCGGGCTACAGGAGCAGCATCTCCAGCAGCTCATCGCGGAAAACAAGCGGCAGATCCTCTGCAACACCTTGCGGAAGCAGCTGGGGCAGGAAAAGGGATTGGCTCTGTACAACGAGATCAAAAAACACGCTTGGCGGTAAAAATGAAACAAGAAAAGCATATTTTGGAAGGCGTCGCATTAGCGGCGCCTTCCTTTTTTTTTTGAAAAATGACCAGGAGTAATAAAAAATGAACGGCAAATTCCACAAAAAATGTGTTGCAATTTCACCGAAACGCTCCATGGAAAAGACTTTGAAAACTGTGCAGTTTGCAATATAATGATAGAGTAAAAGTCAAGGAGGAGGGGATGACATGAGGAAAAAACGAATTCTCGCATTGCTGCTGGCACTGCTGATGTCGGGATCGGCCATGGCCACGGATATGGGGGCTCCCCCAGACGGTATGATGCCGCCGGATGGTGGGGGAGGCGGTGCGCCACCCATGAGCAGCGGTGCTCCCACCAACGGTGCCATTGTCATCATTGACGGGGTTGAGGATACTGCCTCGGAATATGAGCCGGGGGCCTATTCCGGCATCATCACCTATGAGGATGAGGGCTGTGTCATAGACGGTTTGGAGCTCATCAGCGGCGACTATACCTTCAACGGCCTGATCGCCACGGGACCGGATACGGTGGTCCGACTCCAAAAGGCCAATATCCGGCTGGGGGTGGACGCAGAGGCCACCGATGCGGATACCGGCGGCGCTGCCACCAATATTGACGACGGAGCCACCCTGTACATCTCGGACTCCAATTTGGTGGTGGACGGTGCGGCCCGATACGTCACCGCCAACTACAACGATGCCACCCTGATCGTCAACGATTCCACGGTCCAGTCCACCGGCAGCAACGACCAGACGGCCGGGGTGTCGGAGCCCTTTTCCAACGAGGCACTGTTGATCTCCGGTACGGCCCGGGCCAATTTTTCCATTGGCGCCACACAGACCTATTATTTCAACTCCACCTGCATCGCCGAGGGATGGGCGGCCCTGTCCACCGATTCCGCCACCGGCGACGGCCTGGACCTTTACGCCTATAATACCGACGGCATTGCCGAAAACGGCGGCTACAGCACCTACGCGGACACCAACTGCCGGGTTTGGCTCTACGGCAGCCGGATGACTGCGGCGGAGATCGGCTGCATTATCTCCAAGAGCGGCCAGATCCATGCCTTTGACAGCGCAGCCGCTCCGGAGGAGGTAATGGCCTATAACGAGGGCGATACCGTGGAAGAACAGACCATGATCCTGGGGGGCCGCAACGCGGTGATGATCCACGCTCCGGATATGATGGGCCAGGGCCTGATGGCGGCGGACTGCGGCACCTTCACCGCCGAGGACGCCACCATGGCCACCACGGAGGAACTGGTTTCCACCAAGGATTACGGGGACTACGGGGAAGCCGTAAAGGCATATGTGGACTATGTCAGCGGGGCCGTGTTCCTGATCCGGTCCACCTCCGCCAACATCGACCTCAGCAATGTGGCCATGGAGAGCTATTCCAATACCCTGGTGCAGACTGTGCTCAATGCCGATTCCATGGGCAATTTCCTGGCGGCAGGGGATGGCGATCTGGTGCAGCCCGTGGCCGTGACCATGACAGATATGGACGTGACCGGGGATATCCGCCATGAGGACTACCAGCGGAGAATGACTGTGGATCTGGAGAATACCACCCTGTCTGGCAACATCATCTCCGGTACCATGGAGGACTGGAATGCCACCTGGGCCCCCTACGGGACGGTAAACTGGGTGGTGGACGAGAGCTATGACGCGGTGTACGGCGTGGAACTGACGGTGGGACCCGATGCGGTATGGAATGTTACCGGGGAGTCCAGCCTGACCAGCCTGACCGTCCAGGAGGGCGGCACGGTCAACGGTACGGTGACGGTGGACGGCGAAGCTGTGGAGCTGGAGCCGGGCGTCACCTATACCGGAGAGATTTTGGTCAGCGGCGACTATGTGGCGGAACCGGAGGAGCCGGAGGCCACTTCTGAAGTGGAAACTTTTGCAGAGGTATCAGCTGATCCAGAACCCTCTGAAGAGCCCGAAGAGACGATGGCACCAGCCGTAACACCTGTGCCCCAACAACAGGAAGCAGAAACGACGGATTATACTGCGGGGATCGTCCTGGCAGTGGTGATTTTGGTTATCATCCTGGTGGCAGTATTGCTCTGGAGAAGAAAAAAGAACAAACAATAAACTGCGGCACCGCTGTCCTGGAATGGGGCAGCGGTGTTTTTGGGGATAGGAGACAAAACGCGAAGAATTGAGGATTTTAGAAGGGGAAAACCAGGAAAATGAAAAATCTTCTTCGGTCCTTGACAATTCGGAAGGAACTTGCTACAATGGCCTAAGATACAGGCGATGATGGAACCAGTACCGTCTTTTCCAATTGCAGAGAGAGGGGCCATGTGCTGCAAGCCCCTTATGAGGAAGATGCGGGAACACCAGTCCGGAGCCGCTGCGGGGATCTTTGAAACGCAGCCGTTTTCCGCGTTAGGGAGAAATGAGTGAAACCATAAGGTGGAACCGTGCATTGCACCCTTATGAGCCGTTCAGGGCGGCTTGTAGGGGTTTTTTGTTATATCTGAAAAGGAGCTGAAAATATATGAAGGTTATCTACAATGACGGACATGTAGGGGAGATTCCCCAGGAGGAAGAGCTCCATGTAATCCGCCACACGGCAGCCCATATCATGGCCCAGGCCATTTTGCGGCTGCATCCCCAGGCCAAGTTCGCCTACGGCCCCGCCACCGAGCGTGGATTCTATTACGACGTGGATCTGGGGGAGGAGAAGCTCACCGACGAGGATCTGGCGGCCATTGAGCAGGAGATGAAGAAGATCTGCAAGGAGAATCTTCCCATCAAGGCCTATGCCCTGCCCCGGGAGGAGGCCATTGCATTGATGGAGAGCCGGGGAGAGATCTACAAGGTGGAGCATATCGGCGATCTGCCG
>CBCTLT010000146.1:0-4999 GCA_965147785.1 uncultured Oscillospiraceae bacterium | reverse complement strand
GGCAGCTTTGACGTTTTTTACAGGCTTGTATAGTGATAGACCCGACTTTGATATTGATCAAAAACGGGGTGAACCTTTTCCCGGACGATAGGATCCTGAAAGTGCTGCTGATTTCCGTCCGGTGTCGTGTAGGACTGGACAAAAACGACTTTTTTCTCTGGTTCCTGTCCCATAACGGCCAGAAATTTTTCGTACACGCTGAAATGTACTACATTTTTATAGCTATGGGACGCTTCTATGGCAATTTTCAATGCTTGAAGCAGCGGCTCCGCCTGATTGGGAGAAACGTCAAATTCAATTTCAAAAGCGTAGATCATCGGTTATACCTCCTGTAAATTGTCAAGGTATTCGACGCAACTGCCGCCGGAGATATAGGCGGAGGCCACAGCCCATGTAAGCTCTGAAATGGGTGCCAGTACAGTCTGTCGGTGCATGGCCGAGGTGGCGTCGCCCACGCCGTAGAGGCCGGGAATCACAGCGCCGTCGGTTCGGCACACCCGGCATTGGGTGTCCACCAAAAGCCCGCCGAAGGCCCCTTCGCTGAAGCGCATACCGTAGACAGCATAATAGGGGCCACACTCCAGAGACCGAAGATATTCTGCGGCTTTGCCGAATTCTGTGTCAATGCCGCTTTTACACAGCTCATTATAGTGCCGGACGGCAGCAGTAAGTTTTTCAGGATCATAGCCAATCAGCTTGGCCAGCTCCTCCAGGGTATCTGCCTTGACGGTGGGACAGCCGGGATCCCGAACTTCCCGTTCCAGCTCGGGACGGGTATTGTCGTAGACGGAAGGATCGTCGCCAAACTGCGGGTGTTTTTTATAATCCGCAATGAGCGCGTCAATGGCTTCATCCGTGGTAATGCCCCATACATCGCCGCCGGGGAGGGAGTTGGCATACATTCGGCTCATAAAGTGGTTGCCGGTTTCGTCAAAGAAACGCTCGCAGCGGCGGTTTAATACCAGTGTGGTGGGATGTGCCAGCACCCGATACATACAATAAGTCCAGGGATGATGAGCCGGACCGAATAGGGAGAGGAACATCCTCCAACATGTCGATGGCATCGCCTGTGTCGGTGGCCACAGAAAAACGCTTGACAGTGCGATCAAAGTCGAAGAAGCCAAAGTATTTTTGCAGTTTCTCATCGCTTTGACCCATACCACCGGTGGCGAGGACTACAGCACCAGCATGGATGGTGACAATTCCACCGGGATCCTCACAGGTCACACCGCAAATCTTTCCAGCGGCATCCAGCAGAAGATGCCGGGCGGCAGTCTCTGTTAGGATGGTCACATCCAGTTTCTGCTCTCGAATGGCGTTTTCCAGCGTGCGGATCACAAAGGTACCCATCCAGCCCGGACCGATGGAGGGATCAGGATTGTCAAGACTCTCAAAATGGCGGTTTTTATAGCTGACCCCGCCGCCGGCCATGGGACCGGCCATTTCGGCACCATCCTCAAAGACAAAGGCCTCCCGGGTGCCGGGAAACCGGCATAGCCAGTCGAAGAAGTCGCTGACCCCATAGAGTGCGGCATGGATCATATCTTTTCCGATCCAGCCGTCTGCACGGCGGAAGGTCTCCTCCACCAGCTGCTCCCGATTGTCGGGTTTTCCGTGCTCCCGGTGGAGAACGGTGTAGGGAGCCATAAAGCCATGGGCCATGGTGGTGTTGCCGCCCAGCTTGGCCGCTTTTTCCACCAAAATGACCTTTTTTCCGGCCTGTGCCGCCCGAACAGCCGAGATAATGCCGGTTCCACCGCCGCAGACACATACGTCACAGGAAAGCTCCGTAGGTGCGTGGGGCGCGGCAGGGAGCTTTTCCGTATCCTCAATAGAGCAGGTAGGGCATAATTCGTAGCAGGTGCCGCAGCCAATACAGGTGTTCTGGTCGATTTCGTACAGAGGGCCATTGTAATGGATGGCGGCCACGGGACAGTTAAGCTCGCATGTGTGACAGCCGGGGCAGGTGGACTTGATTTTATACATATACATCGCTCCTTTTTGGAATGTGCCGAAGGGGTCCTTTACAAAACAAGTCTATCGATTCCACTGCAAAAACGCAATTCAACTTCTGCATGGGCAGGACAAAAACGTGCATGAGAGATTGTTCCGGGGCGGTGGGTGTGCTATACTGGAGGCGAGGTGAGCAGTATGACGACATTGCAGATGGAATGCTTTTTGGAAGCGGCAAAATTCAGCAGCTTCTCCTTGGCAGCTGTGAATCTGTACCTGTCTCAGCCCACATTGAGCCGCCAGATACAAGCTATGGAGGAGGAACTGCATACGGCATTGTTTCTCCGGACAAACAATACTGTAGTGTTGACAGAAGCCGGCCGGACACTCCTGCCCAAAATTGAGAAACTATACCGGGACTATCATGCAGCACTGAATGAAATCCATGATATTGCGTCGGGCTATCAGGGACGGCTGTCCATTGGCGTTCAGTCTGGGCAACGTGTGGATCGAGGGCTGGCGGAGGCTATACAGCGGCTCCGGCGGGAGATTCCGGACGGGGGCCGTGTCATGCTTCGTCATTTGGAGATCAATGGTTCTTATAGTGCGCTGATGGATGGTTCGGTGGATGCACTATTGTGCGCAGAGGAGACCATGCCGCTTTCAGATAAGCTGGAACGAAGATATATTCGAAGTACTGCCATGTGTCTGGCTGTGCCGGCAGCGCACAAAAATGCCGCCATGCTCCAAGTAAATATCCAGCGGGTGGGGGAGTATTTTGGGGACTTGCCCTATTGGGTCCTGGACCGGGGCCGGGGAGAGATGACCCAGTGGCCGGACTTGGAGGACGTGCTGATTGCTCCGGCAGCGGAAATATTGAGTGGTTCCGGAGCGGACACGAACAGTTTGCTGATGATGGTGTCCGCAGGGATGGCCATAACCTGTGTCAATGAGGATTCCATCATAGCATCAGACTCAAATGTGCGCTTGATTCCCATGGTATCAGAGCAGGGGACACTCCAGAAGGTGAGTCTCTGCCTGTACTGGCGGCGGGACAACGGAAATCCACTGCTTCCTAAGCTCCGGAGCATATGGGACAGTATCTGAACATAGTAAAACGCCTGCCTGTGCAATTGCACGGGCAGGCGTTTGGCATAATCTTAACAGGAGAGGATAATACTGCCGAAAAAGTTTCCGGAGTCCAGTAATTCGTGGGCCCTTTGAACATCCTCCAGGGGGAATACGGCTCCAATATGGGGCTTGATTTTTTCGGTGCGCAGCAGCTCGAACATCTCCTGCTTTTTCTTTCGCAGCAGCTCCGGCTTGTCGTCAAAGTAATGGAAGGAGAACGCCCGGATGGCCGGGCAGCGGCCAAAGCGTTTTACCATTTCTTCAATGAGATCGGCAGAAGGAGAGCCTTTTGTGTTATTGTACATCAAGACCGTCCCCATGTCCGCCAGGTAGTCCAGCTCCGAAATCAGTCCGTTTCCGATCGATTGATCCATAATGATGTCCGCGCCCCGTCCATCCGTCAGGGAGAGGACCATCTGCCCCACATCTTCCCGTGTATAACAAAATACGTCGGCGTTGCCGATGGAGCGGAGGTAGTCACACTTGTCCTCCATGCTGGCGCTGGCAATAACCCGTATTCCCAATAGGGGGGCAATCTGGCAGACAGCGGTACCGATGCTGCCGGCGGCACCTTGAATAAAAAGGATCTTTCCCTCACTGTGGGGGAAACACTCCGTAAGCATCCCCCAAACAATCAGGGAACTGGTAGCAATTGCGGCCAGAGAAAGGTCTGTGCCGTCGGGAATGGGTGTCACGAACCGGGTGGGGGACACTTTGTATTCACTGTAGCATCCGCAGGCAATAGGGTGTTCCACATAGACCTGCTGGCCAATCTTTAAGCCAGTGACCTCCGGGCCCAAGGCCTCCACAATTCCAGCCCCATAGAGGCCGGGATAGAAGGGAAGAATGTCCTTTGTCCAAGGGTAGGTGCCGGTACGCATAAGCTTGTCCGGACGGGAGATTCCCGCGGTTTTCATGCGGATCAAAACTTCTCCCGGACCGGGAGTGGGAATATCCCGGTCAATGACAGTCAATACCTCCGGGCCCCCGTGTTGATAGAGAATAACAGATTTCAAGAGATGACCTCCTTGGTCTCAAATTTGTAAACTGCCTGTAAGACTAGAAAAAACAGGCCCCATTTTCCGGTGCGATCAACAGCAGCATCACCTCATTCGGCTGTAGGGGCACTGAAAACTGCAGGCTGCCGTCACTTTTTGCGGTAAATGCGTGTTGGTAGGGCAGAGATTGACCAGCCACGTATTCGATTTCCGTTTGGTCTGGAATGCGCACCCGGCCAAGCTGCAGCAAAACAGACGCAATGCAGCCGTGGTGATCCCCCACCAGAAATTGCTTGAATAGATACTCCTGCTGGGGAAGGCCGGTTAGTGTAATGTTTTGCTCCAGTGCAACATTGCTGGTATAGAGCCGCAGGTCATCAAACCGAAGGCCTTTTTCATCGGTGTAATGCCGGCAGAAATATTCCGAGTAGTTTTTGCAGTTGTGGATCAAAATGGCATAGTCACCCCGACGGTCTGTGGTTGCGATACAGTGCAGACCGTGAAAAAGTTCGAAGGGCAGAAGGCCGGCGAGAAAGCTATAAGCATAGAAATTGATGTTTTTTAACTCATACCGGCTTAAAAGGCCGCAGCCGGAACTAAAGACTTTGTATTCGTCATCATACTCCACTTCGCTGTTCAGCGCTTTCCAGCAGCCAATTCCATCCACCAGGCGGTTCAGTTCCAAATTACATTTAACCAAATATGCAGCACAGTGCCCACCCACTTGGGCCGCGGTAGCGCGGTATTTTGTTATGCCAATGGCGGAAATATACAGCTTTGCATCGCCATAGCCGTGGTCCTTCATCAGTTGTTTTAGGATGGATACCTTTTGTGTGGCAAGGGCAGTGTCAGCGTTTTGTACACGGTCCAGGGTGCGAAGCTCCCGCCGCTCTTTCTGATGGCCCAGAAAGCTGCCT
>CBCTLT010000145.1:0-5006 GCA_965147785.1 uncultured Oscillospiraceae bacterium | reverse complement strand
CCCGCCCGCAAAATCGTCTGTACGTAAAACGAATTTGGGGTAGTTGTCCCGGATGTCCAGCAGGCGGTCGTACTCTCGGTGTTCAGTCTTTTCGGAGGTGATGCGCTCCGTAACCTGGACATAGAGCTTTTCATTCTGCCGGGTGGCAACGAAGTCAATTTCCCCGTCAGCCGTTTTGCCAATATTCACGGTATAGCCCCGACGGCACAGCTCCAAATAGACCACATTTTCCAGGCTGGCCGCGACGGTATCCGCGTTGTAGCCCAGAACGGCATACCGTAGGGAGGTATCAGCCAGGTAGAATTTCTCCTGGGTTTTCAGCAACTCTTTCCCTTGCAGGTCATACCTGGAGCAGCGATGTAGCAGGTATGCCTTTTCCAGCTTTTCCAGATAGCCGTATACGGTCTCATTGTCTATGGCACGATGCTCCGCTTTCAGGTAGTCGGAAATGGATTTCGCGGAAAAGGTGTTGCCGATATTATTGAAGGTATACTTGATCACCCGTTCTAGCTGATCTACTTTCCGTACCTGATTCCGTTTCACAATATCGGAGAAAATGGTGGAATTATAAATATCCCGGACAATGGTATAGACCTCATCCTGAGAAAAGTTCTGTAAATGAGTTGCAGGGAAGCCACCTAAACGGATATAGTTTGCCAGTTCCTGCCTAGGTTCTCCAACAGTGGTATACTGCCCTTTGAAAGTTAGATACTCCCGGAAAGAAAGGGTATAGATACGGAACGCAACATACCGCCCAGTGAGATAAGTGGAGATTTCCGAGGACATCATCCGGGAATTAGAGCCGGTCACATACAGGTCTACGTCAAAATCCGATTGCAGGGAGTTGACTACCTTTTCCCAGCCCTGAATTTCTTGTACTTCGTCCAGGAAGAAATAAGTCCTGCCATTCTGGCAGAGCTTACCTTTCAACTCCGTGTACATCTGCTTTGCAGTCATGTCCTCGTATTCCATGGAGTCAAAGCGGTAGCTGACGATCCTGTTTTCGGGAATCCCACAGTCACGCAGCCGTTCCATAATCATTTTCAGAATGGTAGATTTGCCGCAGCGTCGGATCCCAGTCAGAATTTTTACAAAGGGCGTATCGGTGTACGCCATGATTTTGTCTACATAGAGCGGTCTGTCAATCATTAGAACCACCTCCTGCGGATATAATACCGCAATAGTGCGTAGAAATCAAGAGTTTTGCGGTTTATATCCGCAAAACTTTCTGCCACCGGCAAAATACTGGATATACTTCCCCGATGTGCTATGATGAAAAAAGAAAGCGGGGACGGCGAATGAAGAAACGACACTGGACAAGTTATTTTACATACGCCCTGGTTATTGCCCTGATTATGCTTCTGGGCTGGTTGCTGGTGCGCACCAACGTATCCTGGCTCCCATCCTGAGAAATGCCGGGAGTGGTTGCGGCCTTGGCACAGCTGCGGGAGGTTGCGGGTCCGGATGCACCCATTGGGGCAGTACGGGAATATCAGCTGAATTTGAACGGCCTGACGGGGCGGGACGGCTGTCTGGCCTTTTATACGGTTCACCAGTGCGTGGAGGTTTACATCGGCGGGGAACTGGTTGCCCAGTGGCTTTGGCTGGATTTGCCCCAGCTGATTTTCGGCGGGCTTGCGCTTCTTGTGGGACTGGTGTTTCTCGCCGTTTTCTTGTATCTCCTGTGGAATCTTGTAACCTTGTTCCACATAAACCGTCTGGCGGTATCTAACTGATTAACAATACTGTAAAGGGCTGTGGTTGGAGCCTTTCCGGAACCGTCTTGCGGTAGGAGCGATATACCGATCCACAGCATCCTTTACAGTGTAGCACATGTCCTTGAAGAGGGACACTAATAACTACTACTCTATAATACAAGGAGGTGCGAAAATGGCTGTATTCCGCATCGAAAAGACCAGAGATTACACCGTTATGGCCAACCACCATCTGCGGAACAAGGCACTGTCCCTGAAGGCCAAGGGGCTGCTGTCGCTCATGCTCTCCCTGCCGGAGGATTGGGACTATACCACCAGAGGGTTGTCCTGTATCTGTAAGGACGGCGTGGACAGCATCCGGGTTGGCATTCAGGAGCTGGAAGCCAACGGCTATCTGGTTCGGGAACGTCGCCGGAACGAGAATGGTCAGTACGGTGCCATCGAGTACACAATTCTGGAAAAGCCCCGGCAAGTGGCAATTCCGCCTCCTGTTCAGGAAAAACCTATATTGGAAAATCCAACGCAGGTAATTCCTATGCAGGTTCTTCCTACGCAGGAGATTCCCGCACAATTAAGTATAGAAGAATCAAATACTCAAAAATCAAATACGGATGAATCAAATACCCATTCATTCTTTCCGTCCGATGCCCAAAACGAAGGACAGACAGAAATACGGGATGTGAGAGAGCGTATCAAGCATCAGATTGAATACGATTGGCTGCGGGGACAGTTCCGGCAGGAACAGGTGGACGAGCTGCTGGAAATCATGCTGGAGGTCGCTATGAACCGCAGCGAAACCATCCGTATCGGCAGGGATTCCGAATATCCCACCCAGTATGTTCAGGAGCGGTTTCGGAAAATTACCTCCGCGCACATAGAGCGTGTGCTGGAGGGCATCGCAGATAACCGCACCCAAGTATGGAATACCAAAGCCTACCTGTTGGCGGCCCTGTTCAACTCCGTGTCCACCATAGATCACTACTACACCATGCAATACAACCATGATTATCGCAGCCCGTAGCGGCTGCTTTTTCTATGCCCGGAAGTCGGGAGGAAGGATGAAAAAACGTGAAAAGACCTCTTGCTTACATTACCGCCCATTGGGGCGACTGCACCGAGGACAACATGAAGTTGGCTGCCAAATATTGCCGTGCCGTTTATGATGCCGGATACCAGCCCATTTGCCCCATGATGATGCACTCGCTTTTCCTGAGAGAAGCCATCCCCCAGGAGCATAAGGACGGCATGGATATGTCCAAGGACTACCTCTACCGTTCCGCTCTGCTGGTTGTCTGCGGAAATGCTGTGGACGAAACCATGAAGAATGACATTGCCATGGCTGCCCGGTTTCACAAACCGGCCACTACTCTGGACGGTATTCTCACCGTAAAGGGTCAGGGACGCAGGTGCCAGAATGGCAGCTAAGACGATTGCCCAGCTCATGGAGGAAGCCAGAATCCGTGCCGGTGCTCAGAATTACAAAGGGCATGACTACATGGATTTGGCCCGGTTTGACGAGAATACCCGGCATATGATTATTTTCCATGTCCTGACCAACGATTCCCCGGTGGGCGGCAAGGGTGACAGAATGCGGCTGTATCTGTCCGACAATGGCTACCAGAAAGCCCTTGAGAACGCGCAGTGCGGAAACATCCGCATTCTCTCCCATGCGAAAGTGATTCAAGGGAATCTGCGGTATGACCGCAAAGACCAAATCCGATAAAGGAGGAATCCGTATGAAAATTCTGCTGCACCATCTGGTGGTTCCGCCCTAGCATTCCTGCTTCTCCCTGCAAACGAAAGAAAGGAGGGATTCACCATGCAGGAAGAAGTGGAACAGCGGGTCGTTACTCTGGCTATCAACTGCGCCAAACTGACGGAGCAGGAACTGAAAAAGGCGCTTGTCAAGCTGCTGCAGCACTGGAAAGCCCATCGTCAGAAAGGCCCTCACGGGAAAATGACCGTCAAACAGCTGGCTGCCCAAAACCGCGGTATGCAGAGTGTGGAGGTCACGGACCAGAATATTGGCTCTTTCAAGAAGATTGCCCGGAAATACGGTATCGACTTTGCTCCCTACAAAGCCAGAGGGCAGGATCGCTACCTTGTCTTTTTCAAGGCGCAGGACGCGGATGCCATGACCGCCGCTTTCAAGGAATACACCGCAAAGACCGTGAAGCAGCACAGCCGTCCTTCCGTTCTGGCCAAGCTGGCGCAGTTCAAGGAGCTGATGCAGTCCATGGGTGTCAACCGAGAAAAGAAAAAGGAGTTGGAACGGTGAGAAAGAAGAACTGGAAAAAGCTTCTGATTCTCAATATCCCGTACCTTTTTATTGCCCTGTTTGCGACCAAAGTCGGGCAGGCTGTTCGGCTGGCTCCCGGAACAGATTTCAGTGGGAAAGCATTGCACATGATGGAGGGTGTCCGGGATGCGTTTGCCTCTCCCATGCCCAGCTTTCATCCGGCTGACATGTGCATCGGAATCTGCATTGCCGCCGCCATGCGGTTGGCTGTATATATCAAGGGCAAAAATGCCAAGAAGTTTCGACACAATCGGGAATACGGCTCTGCCCGGTGGGGAACCGCCGACGACATTGCCCCTTACGTCGATCCGGCTTTTGAGAACAACATCATTCTCACCCAGACGGAAAGCCTGACCATGAACAACCGTCCCACCGATCCTCGCACCGCACGGAACAAAAACGTGCTGATTATCGGCGGCTCCGGCTCCGGTAAGACAAGATTTTGGATTAAGCCCAATTTGATGCAATGTACGTCCAGGAAGTACCCCGTCAGCTTTGTTGTCACCGACCCCAAGGGCAGCATCGTTACCGAATGCGGAAAAATGCTGCTGCATTACGGCTACCGTCTGAAAATTCTGAACACCATCAACTTCAAGAAATCCATGCACTATAACCCCTTTGCCTACATCCACAGTGAAAAGGACATTCTGAAGCTGGTTACAGCTCTGATCGCCAACACCAAGGGCGAGGGCAAGGCCGGGGATGATTTCTGGGTCAAAGCCGAGACGCTGCTTTATACGGCGCTCATCGGCTATATCCACTATGAAGCCCCGGAGGAGGAACAGAATTTTTCCACGCTGGTGGAAATGGTGAACACCATGGAGGTTCGGGAAGACGACGAGGAATTTCAGAATCAGGTAGATCTGATGTTTGCGGATCTGGAAAAGGAGAACCCGGAACACTTTGCCGTCCGGCAGTACAAGAAGTACAAGCTGGCAGCAGGTGTTGTATGCTTTAAGAGACTTATTCATCACGATATGAGTAAGTCTCTT
>CBCTLT010000144.1:0-5049 GCA_965147785.1 uncultured Oscillospiraceae bacterium | reverse complement strand
AAGCTCATGGCAGAACCCAGTCCCACGGTAATGATGGAGGGAATCCCCACAGAATAAATCTCCTTCAGCGAACGTCCATCCGGAAGCATAGCCTGAAGATGAAGGCGAACAGAATTCTGCTTTTTCATGGCCATGAGGAAAGCGACAATTGCCGCCACAATCTGCCCCAGTACCGTAGCCACGGCGGCACCGGTGACCCCCATTTCCGGAAAGGGTCCAATGCCAAAGATCAGCAGCGGATCAAAAATAATGTTGAAAACAGCGCCTGTGGCCTGGGAAATCATGGAACACACCGTGTGTCCCGTGGCCACCAGCAGTTTTTCAAAGTTTTGACCAAAAAACGCACCAAAGGACACCACGCACACCACAGATAGATAGGCGATGCCATCCTCCACGATCTCCGTCACATCCGTCTGCATCCGGTAATATGGGCCCACCACAAAGAGCCCCACCAGCACAAATATGACACAGTAGCACACAGACAGGAACACCGCCACGTTGGCAATCTTTTCTGCATCCCGCTGCCGCTGCTGTCCCAGATAACGAGGCACCAGCGCATTGACGCCCACCCCGGTGCCTACGCCGATGGCCGTGATGATATTCTGCATGGGAAATGCGATGGATACCGCAGTCAGCGCATTTTCACTAATCTGGGCCACAAAAATGGAGTCCACCACATTATATAAAGCCTGAATGAAGAATGAGATCATCATGGGGATACTCATCACCATTAGCAGCCGGCCGATCGGCATGGTTCCCAATTTGTTTTCCTGTGCCATGGTCATCCTCCGTATTTCAAAAAATTGACCCAGAGGTTCGCCTCCGAGCCCTTTCATTATAACGCACTTTTGTCGAAATGGAAAGATGTTTTGTAGCAGAAACTTCTTTTCCTCGAATTCCGTTTTGTTTAGAAAAAGTTCATAAGAAAATACTTGTTAAATTGTGCAAATTGACACTTGTAGAATCCTTGCCATTGGGCTATTATATATCCGTTAGCACTCAAGGTGAAAGAGTGCTAACGCAACGCTTGTAGAACCATGACAGGCCCTGTCGGGCCGTCATATAACACAATTAAGGAGGAACCATTATGAAACTCGTACCCCTGTCTGACAGAGTCATTGTCAAGATGGTAGAGGTGGAGGAAACCACCGCTTCCGGTATTATCCTGGCTTCCAGCGCCAAAGAAAAGCCCTCTGTGGCCGAAATCGTGGCCGTAGGCCCCGGCGGCATGGTGGACGGAAACGAAGTTAAGATGACGGTTCAGGTAGGCCAGAAGGTCATCATCGCCAAGTATGCCGGTACCGAAGTCAAGCTGAACAAAGAAGAATACACCATCGTTCGTCAGAGCGATATTCTCGCAGTTGTGGAATAATTTGGAGGTAATTGATTATGGCGAAACAGATCATTTTCGGCGAGGAAGCTCGCAAAAAGCTCCAGTCTGGCATTGACCAGCTGGCCAATACCGTCCGTGTCACCCTGGGCCCCAAGGGCCGCAATGTGGTGCTGGATAAGAAATACGGCAATCCCCTCATCACCAACGATGGCGTGACCATCGCCAAGGAAGTGGAACTGGAGGACGCCTTTGAGAACATGGGCGCTATGCTGGTTCGCGAAGTCGCCACTAAGACCAACGACGTGGCTGGCGACGGTACCACCACCGCCACCGTTCTGGCCCAGGCCATCGTAAATGAAGGCCTCAAGAACGTCACCGCTGGTGCCAATCCCATGGTCATGCGGAAGGGCATTTCCAAGGCTGTGGCTGCTGCCGTAAAGGCCATCAAGGGCAACTCCCAGATGGTTTCCGGCTCTTCCGACATTGCTCGTGTCGGCACCGTCTCCTCCGGGGACGACACCATCGGCGCACTGATTGCCGAGGCCATGGAAAAGGTCACCTCCAACGGTGTCATCACCATTGAAGAGGGCAAGACCGCAGAGACTCAGCTGGATGTGGTAGAAGGCATGCAGTTTGACCGGGGCTATATCTCCCCCTACATGGCCACCGACAGCGAGACCATGGAGTGCGTTATGGATGATGCCCTGCTGCTGATCACCGACAAGAAGATCTCCAGCATTCAGGATCTGCTGCCCATTTTGGAGCAGGTCATGAAGTCCGGCCAGAAGCTGCTGATTGTGGCTGAGGATGTGGAGGGCGAGGCCCTGACCACCCTGCTGCTCAACAAGATCCGCGGCGTGCTGAATGTGGCCTGCGTCAAGGCCCCCGGCTATGGCGACCGTCGGAAGGAAATGCTCAAGGATATTGCCATTCTCACCGGCGGTGAAGTGATTTCCTCCGATCTGGATATGGATCTGAAGGATACCACCATGGATCAGCTGGGCCGTGCCCATCAGGTCCGCATCACCAAGGACGACACCACCATCGTGGACGGCGCTGGTGATCCTGCTGCCATCCAGGCCCGGATCGCTGAGATCCATGCCCTCATCGGCAACACTGAGTCCGAATACGACAAAGAAAAGTACAACGAGCGTCTGGCAAAGCTCTCCGGCGGCGTAGCCGTCATTAAGGTAGGCGCACAGACCGAGACTGAGATGCACGAGATGAAGCTCCGCATTGAGGACGCTCTGAATGCTACCCGTGCCGCTGTGGAAGAGGGCATTGTTGCCGGCGGCGGTACCGCCTATGTCAACGCTATTCCCGCAGTCACCGAGCTGGTTGCCACCCTGGAGGGTGATGAAAAGACCGGCGCAGCCATTGTTGCCAAGGCTCTGGAGGCTCCTGTCCGTCAGATCGCCTACAATGCTGGCGTAGACGGCTCTGTGATCTTTGATCGGATCATGAATTCCGGTAAGGTTGGCTTTGGTTACAACGCCTACGACGAGGAGTACTGCGACATGATCCTCACCGGTATTGTGGATCCCACCAAGGTGACTCGTACCGCCCTGGAGAACGCCGCTTCCATCGCTTCCTGCGTCCTGACCACCGAATCCCTTGTGGCTGAAAAGCCCAATCCCCAGCAGGATGCTGCCATTGCTGCTGCCCAGGCTTCTGCCGCTGGCCAGGGTATGTATTAATCCTTAAAAAACGATTTCCGGACGCCGCTGCTGCGGCGTCCGGTTTTTCTCTCCCGATCTCCGGTTGCTTTTCTGGTTCACAGGCATTATAATAATAGTTAGTTCGATATGGTAAGCACATCATTTGCAGGCCCCTTGGGGGCTTTGCCGTTTTTTTAGAAAAGAAGGGATAGTTTGCCGCACTCCACCCCAACCTCCAATGATTTTTCCGTGGGCAGCGTATGGCGGATCATTGTCCGTATGGCTGTACCCATCACGCTGGCACAGCTCATCAATATTCTCTATAACATCGTGGATCGTATGTACATCGGCCATATTGATGGTGCCGGCGCGCTGGCACTGACAGGTCTTGGCCTTTGCCTGCCCATTATTTCGGCAGTCATGGCTTTTGCCCGGCTCTCCGGCATGGGCGGCGGTCCCCTGTGCTCCATTGAACGGGGCAAGGGCAACCTGGAGGAAGCAGAACGCATTATGGGCAATTCCTTCACGCTTCTGATCATCTTTGCCGTAGTTCTGACCATACTGGGCGAAATCTTCCTGCAACCCCTTTTATTCGCCTTTGGCGCCAGTTCTGATACCATCGAATATGCAATGGACTACGCCAGAATTTATCTGGCAGGCAACATTTTTGTGCTCATTTCCCTGGGTATGAACAACTTTATCAACGCCCAAGGCTTTGCCCGGATGGGCATGCTGACCACCCTTTTGGGAGCTGTGGCCAATATTCTGCTGGACCCGCTGTTCATCTTTGTGTTCCATTGGGGCGTTCAAGGGGCCGCATTGGCCACTGTAATCTCTCAGGCGCTTTCTGCCATTTGGGTCATGAAATTTCTCACGGGTAAACGGGCCATTTTGCGGCTGCGGCTTTCCTACCTCCGGCTCCACTGGGACCGGGTCCGGCGTATTCTGGGACTGGGCTTCTCCGGCTTTGTTATGGCTCTGACCAACTCCGTGGTCCAGGTGGCCTGCAACTCGGTGCTTTCCGTATTTGGCGGAGACCTCTATGTGGGCGTAATGACCGTCATTAACTCCATTCGCGAAGTGGTCTCCATGCCCGTACAGGGTATCACAAACGCATCGGAGCCGGTGCTGGGCTTTAACTATGGCGCAGGAAAGGCCAAGCGTGTCCGTCAAGGAATCGTATTTATCTCCATCTGCGCCGTGTGCTATTCCGTCCTGGTCTGGCTGCTGATCCGCTGTTTCCCCGAATTTCTCATTCGCATCTTTAACGAAGATCCGGAGCTGATTGACGCAGCCATTCCTGCTCTGCATCTGTATTTTTGCGCCTTCTTTATGATGGCCATGCAATTTGCCGGGCAGAGCACCTTTGTGGCTCTGGGAAAAAGCAAGCAGGCTGTCTTTTTCTCCATTTTCCGAAAGGTCATTATCGTGGTTCCCCTGACCCTTTGGCTGCCCTATGTTGGTGACTTAGGCGCTTCGGGCGTATTTTGGGCGGAAGGCATTTCCAACGTCATTGGCGGCGTTACCTGCTTTGGCACCATGTTGCTGACGGTCTACCGGCCCCTGGGCCGGGATGAGCTGCCCACTCCTTAATTTATACGGAAAGAAGGGCTCCCTATGGAACATCTGTTTCTCATCAATCCTCAGGCCGGCAGAACCGATCCCACCGCCGGAATCACTGCCGCGGCGAAAGCCTTGTGCAGCAAGCTAAAGGAGCCCTTTGACCTGATCGTTTCCCAGCACCCTGGTCATCTGACGGAAGTGGCTCGCAAGGCAGGGCAATCCGGTCGTCCCCTGCGGCTCTATGCCTGCGGCGGAGACGGCACCCTCAACGAAGTAGTTTCCGGTGCCGTAGGCTGGGAGAATCTCTCCGTCACCTGTATCCCCTGCGGTTCCGGCAACGACTATATCAAGCAGTTTCCCCATCCGGAGGCCTTTTGTGATTGGAACGGCTTTGCAGCGCCCGAAACCCGGCAGGTAGATCTCATTTCCGCCGGAACCCATTATGCCGTCAACGTCTGCTCCGTGGGCTTTGATGCCCGAATCGGCACCTCTATC
>CBCTLT010000143.1:0-5051 GCA_965147785.1 uncultured Oscillospiraceae bacterium | reverse complement strand
TCCTTCACCCTTTTTTCTTCAACTGTCCAATATGTATTGTACTCCTACATTTCGTGTGGGGACATGGCGGGCACGGGGCAACGGCTGCGGTAATAACAGTGAAACCGGGCGCACAACCCATGACGCCCGGTTTGCTGTGACGGTTTCCTTTGAGAAAGGGGGTAAAACGAAAAAACAGATGGAAAAAGTTACTGGATCAGGCCTTGTGCTGGGAAGGCGGTTCCTGTTGGTCAGAGGTAGAAGCGGGAGTCTCCCAGGTTCGCTCGCTGATGATATATCGGGGGCGGCCCTTGGTCTCCATATAGATCTTGCCGACGTACTCTCCAATGATGCCCAGAGAGATCAGCTGCACGCCGGAGACAAAGCACACGATGCAGGTGGTACTGGCCCAACCTGCCACGGTGCGGCCAAGGGCGGCGTCCACCAGGGCCCAAATGACGCCAATAAAGCTAATGAGGGCCACAATGACGCCGAAGCCGGTGATGAGACGCAGGGGCTTTACGGACAGACTGGTGATGCCGTTCATGGCCAGGGAGAGCATCTTGGATAGGGGATAATGGCTTTCGCCTGCCAGCCGCTCCTGGCGGTTGTAGGCAACTGTGGTACTTTTAAATCCCACCAGAGGAATCAGGCCACGAAGGAATAGGTTGACCTCTTTGAAGTTGGCAAACTCCTGGAGCACCCGGCTGCTGAGCAGCCGGTAATCGGCATGATTATAGACCACCTCGGCGCCCATGGCGTTGAGCAGTTTATAGAAGGACTGAGCGGTGAATCGCTTGAAAAAGGTGTCTGTGTCCCGGGAAGCGCGGACGCCGTATACCACGTCGCAGCCCTCCAGATAGGCGTCCACCATGTGATCCATGGCGTTGATATCGTCCTGACCGTCGCAGTCGATGGAGATGGTGATGTCGCACCGGTCTTTTGCTTCCATGAGCCCTGCTAATACGGCGTTTTGATGGCCTCGATTGCGGCTCTGGGAAATGCCGAGATAATGGGAATCCGACTGGGCAAGGCTCTGAATAATCTCCCATGTGCTGTCCTTGCTGCCGTCATTGACAAAAAGCACCCGGCTTTCGGGGGAGATTTTTTTCTGGGCAGCCAAATCCTGAAGCTTGGCCAGGAATTGGGGCGCGGTCAGGGGCAGGACTGCCTGCTCGTTATAACAGGGAACAACGATATATAAAACAGGAGGCGTCATAGCGGTATCCTTTCTCCAAAATCTTGAATGAATCTACTGGTAGTATAGACAAATTTTCCGGGAAAGTAAAGCGCAGGGATTAAAATCTTGCCCGATACTGTCCTGGAGTACAGTGCTCCAGCCGCTGGAACAGCCGCTGCATGGTGGTCACACTTAGAAAGCCGCACTGGGCAGCAATTTCTGCCTGGGGCTTTTTGGTGGCAGTCAGCAGTTTTTTTACAGCGTCGATACGCCGACTGTTTAAGTAGTGGAGCAGGCTCTCTCCAAATTGACGCTTAAAGGAGGCAGAGAGCTGGGGCTGGCTGATGCCGAAGAGTTCGGCCAGACGGGACACCGTCAGCTCTGGCTGGGCATAGTTCTCATCACAGTAGGTCCGAATCTGTTGGAGTCTGGCAGCGCCTGTGGAAGTGGAGCGGGAGGCGGAAGCGTCGTAATGCTGAAGGATCGACAGAATCAAACCATGAAACTTGGCGCAGAAAACGTGATAGGAGGGGGCTGTGGTCAGGTCTGTGAAAAAGTCTCTGCGGTGCGTAAAGCGACGGTCTACAATACCTCGAAGCTCCAGATGCTTTAAAAGGGCGCAGAGATAGACATACAGGCGGAAATGGACGGGGGCAAAGCTGCTGACATCTCCAGAAAAGAGCTGTTGAAGGGTTTCGTCCTCCAGCGCAGAAAGTTCTTTTTGCTGGCGGCGGCCAATGGCTGCCGCCATGCGGCCTGCCAACAGCGTCATGGTGTCGTTATCCGCATACTGAGGATTGGCAGGTGCTTCGGGTTCTTTGGGTACGTCTGCCAAAAAACAGGGGAATTGGCCCAGAAACAGATAGTATTCCAGTCGTTCCTGGAGCCTGGCATAGCAGCTGTGGATGCGGCTGTATCCCTGAAAAGGAGGACTAAGCAGCAGAAGAAACTGACAGGCGGGCCATTTGCTGCGAAAACGGCTGGAAAAGCTCTGACAGAGGGCGGAGACCTCCTGATATGCAGGCAAAGCGCCTTCGGCGGCATGGGGAAAGCAAAGCAGCACCACCAGATCTCCGCCCACGGAACCAATATGGCATAAAAATTGCTGACTCAAAGCCATCCGGAGCATTTCCTGTGCAGAAGCCGTATGATGGCCCAGATGCCCCGATCCTTTGGGAGAGGGATTGTCCACAATATGCAGAAGCCCCAGAACAAAGCTGCCGTTACCCAGCTGCATACCGCTGATCTCCATTTCTTCGATGGTGCGCAGAGAAAGCACATGGGACCAATGGGTCAAAAGCCCCAGATTTTTGGTATAGAACAGTTCAGAGGACACTGTGGCATAGGTGGGATCTGGGGGGATCATTCGTGTGGGCATGGCGCCACCTCCTTCTTTTTATAATACACAATTTATAATAAAAATACAATCTATAATGTTTATTGTATGTATTTTTTCCGTTATAAATTGCCGTATCGGCATTTTGTGGTTCTTGTCAGAGAACGAGAAACAGGTATAATGAAAAATGAAATTGGTTTCATTTCACAACAAATTGGTGCAAAGAAGGAGGAGTCTGCCATGGTAGGAGTCTATCAGCTGTCGGAGGAATTGGGTAGCGTCAAAATCGTGATTCGGAACTATTATAATGGGACGCTGCATGTTTCCTGGGAGACGCAGGAGGATTTTGGACTAGGAACGAAGGTGACAGTTTCCGGAGACCAGATTTCCTTTCAGCTGGAAATGCCGGAACCAATGACGGTAAAACTTGCGGTACAGAAAGGACATTATTCTGGAACGGTCTGCCGTGGAACAGAAGTGATCGCGGTTTCCGGTCAGGTCGGACCCATTACGGCCCGGGAGGATCGGATCGAAAAATCCACGACCAAAAAGCGGGCGCTGATCATGTATGCTACGATTACCAAAAATACGGAAAAGATTGCTAAAAGCTTTGAGGAGAGCTTCCGTCATTATGGCTGGGAAGTGGATTTGGTGCGTATTGTCAATCAGGGACGGGCGCCCCATGATTACAGTGGCTATGATGTGGTATGCCTGGGCAGCCCGATCATTGCGGGAGGGCCCATGATGTGCGTAACCAAACAGTTTTCCCTGGGCGGAGGTACCAGCTTGGAGGAGAATGTGGCCAAGAACGCGGAAGCCGGACTGGACTTCAACGCCGGTGGCGTAGGGCTCAAGGGCGGACCGGGTGGAGAGAAAAAGCCACCGGAGGGACCAAAGCCTCCTGCGGGTGCCGGCCCCGGAAAATCGGAACAGGGCGGCGCTCGGTATGCCGGAGGACCTGCGCCCCACGGTGTCTATCAGCCCCTGGGGATTGTTTTTACCACCTATGGAGGCGGTTTTTACGGATCCAACGAGGCCTTGGCGACGCTGGAGATTTTAAAGCTTTATCTGGAACTGCGGAGTGTGAAGGTAGTGGGCCGGTTTGGCTGCTGCGGCCGCGAATATGGTCCTGCCGGTGTGGCGGATGGCGGCAAGCCCATGCTGATGGGCGGAACTATTGATCCGCCGGTCTATTACCAGGATGCCGAGGGACTGTATCACGCAGGATCGTTTTTCTTCCATACCCATATGAACGACAAGCCCGGGGAACGAGATCTCATGAAGGCGAAAGCGCTGGTGGCGGATCTGGTGGAGGACTACTTCTATTCCCACGATGGCCTCAGGAAAGATGTGGCCTCCTGCTATACCACCATCAGTTAAATAAAGAGAAGGAGGATGCAGAATGAAAAAGAATATCGTTGGATTGCTGGCGCTGCTTTTGGCCATCGCCATGCTGGCAGGCTGCGGCGGAGAAGCGACATCATCAGCGGCGGCTGCGTCAGCACCGGAAGATACGGCGGAGGTACAGGCAACGACAGTACCGGAAGAATCGCCGGGACAGGAAGCGGTGTCTGCGGCGGAAACATCGTCGGCAGAAGCCTCTGTGGTGGAGCCGGAGGAATCGGTCTATACGGTGACCTATCCGCTGGCAGATACGCCGGTGACCTTAACCCTGCTTCACTCGGAACCTATGCTGGGGCCGCTGTCGGGCCGGTGCGGCGTGGACAGCTATGGAGATATTGCGGGTATCCAGCAGGCGGGAGAGAATACCGGTGTTACCATTGAGTGGAATGAAATGAGCATGTTTACCGCCAGCGAGGAGTTTAATCTGGTGGTGGCGTCCGGGGACTATCCGGATATGCTCTCCGGTGTGAACACCTATTACGCCGGCGGACTCACCAAGGCCTATGAGGACGAGGTGATTCAGGACCTGGGGGATGTAGTGCCCCAATATGCGCCTCTGTACTTCGAGGCGATCCAGGCAGATGAGGAACTTTACCGGCAGACTCTGGACGATGCTGGACGCACCCTCGGAATTTATGCCATCTACGATGAGGCCATCAACAACGAGGGGGCTATGGTTCGGAAGGATTGGCTGGATGAGCTGGGACTGGAGGTGCCTACCACCTTTACCGAACTGACCGATGTCATGACTGCCATCCAATCGGAAAAAGGGGTTGCCAATCCCATCTATGTCAATGAGAGCTGTAATTTCCTGGCCTATGGTTATCAGATCAAGGGTTTCGACATGGTCAGCGCCACCATCCCCGTCTACCAAGAAAACGGAACGGTGTATTGCTCTCTGAATTCCGATGGTTATCGGGATTACATCGACCAGCTGCGGCAGTGGTATGAGAGTGGCCTCATCAATCCCAACTTTATGGAGTTCTCTTCGGATCTCATGAGCGGCGAGGTGGAGGTGGAGATGAATGCCGACCGGATCGCCATCTGGAGCGGCATGGTGACCAACATGACCAACTATTACGCCTCTGCACCGGATGATTCATTTTTCTGGCTATCGAGCCGCCAATCAGACCGAGCCCTATAAAGCCAACT
>CBCTLT010000142.1:0-5061 GCA_965147785.1 uncultured Oscillospiraceae bacterium | reverse complement strand
CGCACGGTCTGGAGCTATGACATCGAGCGGCTGCAATCCGTGGAAATCGACGTGGACGGAGAGCAGTATGAGATGCTGGTGGACCACTATGTCAAGCAGAATGCCAATGGCAATGATACTGACGGCGTCACCGGTACCCTCAACGGGGAAGAGATCATCGAAACCAACGTCCGCCGGCTGTATATCAAGTGCCTCTACTTCCGCATCATCGACAATCTGACGGAGGAGGAACTGGAGGAATTTGAAGATGCCGAGGCCTATGCCACCATCACCATCAACCTGGATGAGGATGAGAGCCATACCCTGGAGCTCATTCGTATGACCGACCGGAAATACGCCATGCGGTTGGACGGTGTGATGGAGTACTACTGCTATAAGAAGAACCTCACCAGCCTGATGGATTCTATTGGCTTTGTCCAGGCTGGAGATGAGCTGGACTTCAGCTTCGACTATTGGTCTTTTGCCGTGCTGCCGCATTTGCGGCAGCACGTTTTGTCGCTATATGGATGAAAAAGTCCGTATTATATGCTATAATGACGGCGACTGAGGCGAACTGGTATCGCATTACAGGAACATTTTTTGAAATCTACGGGAGTGGTAAAGGTGAAGAAACTGGGATTTGGCTGTATGCGGTTGCCCATGGTGGGTGGACCCGATGGAACGGTGGATCAGGATCAGTTCAACCGGATGGTGGACCTGTATTTGCAGTCCGGGTTCTGCTATTTTGATACAGCCCATGTGTATCTGGGCGGCCAGAGCGAGGTGGCGCTGCGGGAGGGGCTGGTGAAGCGGTATCCCCGGGAAAGCTTTCTTCTGACGGATAAGCTTTCTGGCAGCTGTTTTCAGTCAGAAGAGGAGATCGAACCGCTGTTTCAGAAGCAGCTGGAGGCCACGGGGACAGACTATTTTGACTACTATCTGATGCACTCCCTGTCGGCGGAGGTCTATCAGAAATTCCTGCAGTGCGATGCGTTTTCCGTGGTGGCCCGGCTGAAGGCGGAGGGGAAGATCCGGCATATGGGAATCTCCTTCCACGATAAACCGGAGGTGCTGGAGAAGATCCTTTCAGAACAGCCGGAGATCGAGGTGGTGCAGATTCAGCTAAACTATCTGGACTATGACAGCCCCAGCATCGAAAGTGGAGCGGTCTATGAGGTGTGCCGGAAATATAACAAGCCCGTGTTTGTGATGGAGCCGGTGAAGGGCGGAGGTCTCAGCGACATTCCGGAGGAGGCTGTCCAGGTCTTTGCAGGGTTGGGGGGAGGATCTCCGGCCAGCTATGCCATCCGCTATGCGGCTTCCTTTGAAGGGGTGGAGATGGTCCTCAGCGGCATGAGCACCTATGAACAGATGGTGGACAATGTGGCGTATATGCAGGACTTTGTGCCGCTGGAAGAGAAAGAATATGATGCCATTGCCCAGGTTCGTGAGATTTTAAAGCGGCAGAATGCGGTTCCCTGTACCGCCTGCCGGTACTGCGTGGCGGGCTGCCCCCAAAACATTCTAATTCCGGACCTGTTTGCCTGTCTCAACACCAAGCGGCGGTATCAGGACTGGGGCAGCGACTTTTACTACGGCGTCCATACCAAAGACCACGGAAAAGCTTCGGACTGCATCGGATGCCGGCAGTGCGAAAGCATCTGTCCCCAGCACCTGCCCGTTACCGAGTTGCTGCGGGAGGTGGCGGAGGCCTTTGAAACGCCCAAGGAGACGGCAGCAAAATAAGCTGGTTGGGGTTCCGGTCAAAATGGCCGGAACCCTTTCTGCGTCAGGGATTCCAGGGGACATCGGTTGACTTTCTGGAGGCTGTGGGGTATAATATAAAATATATTGGACAATTATGCCTTGAATTCCGTAATGATGTGAGGGAACTTGATGAAGAAACAGGAAACCTATGGAAACGAGAGTATCACCTCGTTGAAGGGAGCGGAGCGTGTACGGTCGCGCCCCGCGGTTATTTTTGGCTCTGACGGACTAGAGGGCTGTGAACACGCGGTGTTCGAGATCCTCTCCAACGCCATCGACGAGGCTCGGGAGGGGTATGGCGATACCATCATCGTCACCCGCTACCTGGATCACTCCATCGAGGTGGAGGACTTTGGCCGGGGCTGTCCTGTGGACTGGAACGAGGGAGAGCAGCGGTATAACTGGGAACTGGTGTTTTGCGAGCTGTACGCGGGCGGAAAATATGCCAATAACGAAGGGGAGAGCTATGAGTATTCCCTGGGACTCAATGGCCTTGGCGCCTGTGCTACCCAGTATGCCTCGTCCTATTTTGACGCGGTGATCCGCCGGGACGGGAAAAAATATGTGCTGCATTTTGAAAAGGGCGAAAATATCGGCGGGTTAAAGACGGAGAAGCTGGACCGGAAACAGACAGGCTCCTGCTTCCGGTGGCTGCCGGACCTGGATGTGTTTACGGACATCCGGGTGCCCCTGGAATACTATCAGGATATCTTAAAGCGTCAGGCGGTGGTTAATGCCGGGGTCACCTTCCGGCTGCGAAACGAGACGGCCCCTGGCAAATTCGACACCCAGGATTTCTGCTATCAGAATGGCATTTTGGACTATGTGACGGAACTGGCGGAGGACAATGCCATGACCATGCCCCAGTTCTGGGAGGCGGAACGGAAGGGCCGGGATCGGGAGGACAAGCCCGAATATAAGGTGAAGATCTCAGCGGCGGTTTGCTTTTCCAATAGCGTCAACCGGATCGAGTATTATCACAACTCCTCCTGGCTGGAGCACGGCGGCGCCCCGGAAAAGGCGGCCAAGACCGGTTTCGTCTATGCCATCGACAGCTATATCAAGCAGGCGGGGAAATATTCCAAGAACGAGAGCAAGATCACATTTCAGGACGTGGCGGACTGCCTGATTCTGGTGACAAACTGCTTCTCCACCCAGACCAGCTACGAGAATCAGACCAAGAAGGCCATCAACAATAAGTTTATCCAGGAGGCCATGACGGAGTTTTTCAAGTCCCGGCTTCAGGTGTATTTTATCGAAAACAAGCAGGAAGCGGACCGAATCGTGGACCAAGTGCTGGTGAACAAGCGGTCTCGAGAGACGGCGGAAAAGGCCCGGCTTAATATCAAGAAAAAGCTGACGGGCACCATGGACATCTCCAACCGGGTCCAGAAGTTTGTGGACTGCCGCAGCCGGGACGCGGCCCAGCGGGAACTCTACATCGTGGAGGGCGACTCGGCATTGGGCAGCGTCAAGCTGAGCCGAGATGCGGAATTTCAGGGGATCATGCCGGTTCGGGGCAAAATCCTCAACTGCCTGAAGGCGGACTATGCCCGCATTTTCAAAAGTGAGATCATCACGGATCTCATCAAGGTCCTGGGCTGCGGGGTGGAGATCACCGGCGGCAAAAAGGCCAAGGATTTGAGCTCCTTTGATCTTGCGTCCCTGCGGTGGAACAAGGTCATCATCTGTACCGACGCCGACGTGGACGGTTTCCAGATTCGTACCTTGATTTTGACCATGCTCTACAGGCTGGTACCCACGTTGATCCAGGAGGGCTATGTATTTATTGCAGAATCGCCCCTCTTTGAGATCAATTGCAAGGAAAAGACTTGGTTTGCCTACTCCAACAAGGAGAAGGATGATATTGTGGCGGAAATCGGTCCCGGAAAGAAGATCTCCATCCAGCGGTCCAAGGGCCTGGGTGAGAACGACCCGGAGATGATGTGGCTGACCACCATGAATCCCGCCACTCGGCGTCTCATCAAAGTGATGCCCGAGGATGCGGAGGCCACAGCACGAATGTTTGAGCTGCTGGAGGGCGATAATCTTCAGGGCCGGAAGGAGCATATTGCGGACAACGGCTATAAGTTCCTGGAGTTGGCAGATATTTCGTAAGAAGGATGGATACCAATGGCAAAGAAAAAAGCCACGGAAACGGATAAACACAAGGACAATCCCAATGTGATGGGGCTGCGGGCTGAGGTGGTGGAGCAGCCCATCACCGAAACCCTGGAAGTCAACTTTATGCCCTATGCCATGAGCGTTATCATGTCCCGGGCCATTCCGGAAATTGACGGATTCAAGCCCTCTCATCGGAAGCTGCTCTATACCATGTACAAGATGGGGCTGCTCTCTGGGGGACGGACCAAGTCCGCCAACATCGTAGGACAGACCATGCGGCTCAATCCCCACGGGGACTCGGCCATCTATGAGACCATGGTGCGTCTCAGCCGGGGCTACGAGGCTCTGCTGCATCCCTTTGTGGATTCCAAGGGCAACTTTGGCAAGGCCTATTCCCGGGATATGGCCTACGCTGCCTCCCGGTATACCGAGGCCAAGCTGGACGGATTCTGCCAGGAGCTGTTCCGGGACATCGACAACGACACGGTGGACTTTGTGGACAACTATGACAGCACCATGAAGGAGCCCGCTTTGCTGCCCACCACCTTTCCCAATGTGCTGGTGTCGGCCAATACCGGCATCGCCGTAGGCATGGCCAGCAACATCTGCGGCTTCAATCTCCGGGAGGTGTGTAACGCTGCGGTGGCCCGGATTCGGGACCCCAAGTGCGATCTGAAGGAGTATCTGCTGGCGCCGGATTTCCCATCCGGAGGCGAACTCATCTATAAGGAAGAGGAGATCAACAGTGTCTATGAGACGGGCCGGGGTGGTATTCGCCTGCGGGCCAAGTGGCGGTATGTGAAAGCGGGAAACCTGATCGAAATCTATGAGATTCCCTATACCACCACCACAGAGGCCATCATGGACAAGGTCTCCGAGCTTATCAAGGCCGGCAAGATCAAAGAGATCAACGATATGCGGGATGAGACGGACCTGAGCGGCCTGCGGCTGACCATTGATTTAAAGCGGGGCGTGGACCCGGATAAGCTCATGGCCAAATTGATGAAAATGACCACCCTGATGGACAGCTTCCCCTGCAACTTCAACATCCTCATCGGCGGGTTCCCTAAGGTCATGGGGGTGGGGGAGATTCTGGAGGAGTGGACTGCCTGGCGTACGGAATGCGTTCGGCGCAGGGTCTACTATACCCTGACCAAGCGGAAGGAAAAGCTGCATTTGCTCCAGGGCCTC
>CBCTLT010000141.1:0-5074 GCA_965147785.1 uncultured Oscillospiraceae bacterium | reverse complement strand
CTGGCATTTCCGCCAACGGAGCAACAGCATTTTTCATCAGGTCCATGCCAAACATCAGCACGGCAAATCCACAGAGGATGGCGCCGGTATCCTTTCGCTTATCGCTTTTGCAGATCATGATCATGATCACGCCAATGAGGGCCAGCACCGGCGAAAAGTTCTCCGGCTTGAGCAGGGAGATCAGGATACTGTCGGTTTCGATGCCGGTCATACTGAGGATCCAAGCGGTGAGGGTGGTTCCGATATTGGAGCCCATGATGACGCCTACGGTCTGGGGCAGTTCCATAATGCCGGAGTTTACCAGGCCCACCAGCATGACAGTCAGGGCCGAGGACGACTGGATGGCAATGGTGATGCCGGCGCCCAACAGCAGGCTTTTAAACGGATTGGATGTCAGTTTTTTGAGGGTCAGTTCCAAACGGCCACCGGCGATCTTTTCCAGACTGGAGGACATGATATGCATGCCAAACAGGAAAAATGCCAGCCCGCCGCACAGAGTAAACAAAGAAAATAAATCCATATGCAGCTTCCTCCTTACAAAGTAAAGTTTAGCAAAGGTTTGTAAAGTCTGCATATGGATTTATGTAAAATTTGTGTAAAATACAGCTTACGATGGAAATGTCACCGTAATGGAGGTACCCACCCCCACGGTGCTCTCCAGATGGATTTTTGCCCCGTGGTGCTCTGCCACATGTTTGACGATAGACAGGCCCAGGCCGGTACCTCCGGTGGAACGGCTGTGGCTCTTGTCCACCCGGTAGAACCGCTCAAAAATACGGTCCTGATGTTCCGGCGGGATGCCGATGCCGGTGTCGGAAACGCAGATGGATCGTTCGGTCAAAATTACACGAATAGAGCCATTGGGCCGGTTATACCGGATGGCGTTGTCAATGAGGTTGTAGATCAGCTCCCACAATTCTCCCTTGTCACCATGAACCGTGCAGGCCGGCCCCTCAATCGAGAAGGAAATCCCGTTTTTCTTGGCCACAGGAATCAAGGAGTCCATACACTCTGTAGCCAGATTCCGAAGATCCACCGGCTCATAGGGGGCAGGTGCATCGTTCTCATCCAGCTGGGACAGCCGGATGATGTCGCTGATGAGGGCCAGCAGCCGGCCGGATTCCCGGCGAATGGTGGAAGCAAACCGTTTTACATCCTCTTCCCGAGCCATGCCACTTTCGATCATCTCCGCGTAGCCGGAGATAGAGGTCAGCGGGGTCTTCAGTTCATGGGATACATTGGCGGTAAATTCCTGCCGCATACTGTCCCGCTCCCGACGCTGCTTCTGGATCTCCAAGATAAAAGGACGCAGCTCCGGATAGACCCGATTCCGGTCCTCCGCCAGGGTGGGATCGTCCAACTGTTCCGGCAGACGCTTGATGGGTACCAGCAGCCGCCGAGTCAACAGCACCGCAAAGGCCACAGCCAGCACCATCAGCACACAGACCGCAGCCACAAGATATGGAACGGTCTGCCCATAGATCTGATAGATGCTGCTCACCGCCTGGCTGATCCGAAGCACATTTCCGTCGGACAGCCGAAGGGCGTAATAGTAGTCCTCAGATCCCAAGGTATCAGAGGTTCGCTGGTCCCGGCCAGACCCCTCCTGCAGAGCCTCCTGAACCTCAGGTCGGTCCAGATGGTTCTCCATATCATCGGGATCGGCGGCGCTCTCATAGAGCACACTGCCGTCACTTTGGATCAGGGTAATCCGCAGTCCCGAATCTGAGAACTGGGACAGATCCTCAGGCTCCTCCAATGTCTCGTACGCCTCGGCAATAAGCTGCCCTTGGGCGGTGAGATCCGCCTGAACCTGCTTCTGGTAGGCCCGGTAGAAGGTCAATCCGGAGCAGATTACCGCCAGAATGGCGGAGATCAAGCCCATGTAAAACAGATTTAATGTAATTTTTTCTTCCACACCTTTACGCCTCCAAACGCTCCAGCTTAAAGCCCACGTTGCGGATAGTCTGGACCATAGCGCCCTTGGCCCCCAGCTTCTGTCGCAGGGTCTTGACGTGCATATCCAGGGTCCGACTGGACAGGGCGTAGTCGTAGCCCCAGATCCGCTCCATAATCACATCCCGGGTAAAAGCAGTGCCCGGAGCAGAGAGCAGCAGCTTGAGCAGTTCAAATTCCTTATATGTAAGCTCTACCGGCACCCCGTCCACGGTAACTTGATGTTTTTCGTCGGAGAGTGTGATACCGCCATATTGATACTGGACCGGCGTATGGGCTCCAGGGGTACTCCGAAGCCTAGCCTTGACTCGGCTGATGAGTTCCATAATTCCAAAGGGCTTGGCCACATAGTCGTCGGCTCCCAGATCCAGACCCCGAACCGTGTCCAGTTCGGACGCCTTGGCAGTCACCAGAATCACCGGCGTCTCTCTGGTTTCCGGCTGGGTGCGAAGCCGCCGAAGAATGGTAAGGCCATCCTCTCCTGGCAGCATAATGTCCAAGAGGACCAAATCCGGTACAGCTCGTGCAACGGCACTATAAAAGGGAGCCGCACTTCCAAATGCCTCCACCTGAAAGCCGCTGCTCTCCAGGGCATACTGTTCACCTCTTATTCTCAGTATAGCAAGCCTGCGTAAAAAACAAAGGCCATCCATGTAAAAAATATGTAAAAAACGAAGCGGCGGAAAACAGGCCGCTGCCCGCTTGCCGCCGCTTCGTATGCAGAATGAATTTACTTCATGCCGCGCTCGTAGGCCTCGATCATCTTTTTGACCATCTGGCCGCCCACGCTGCCGGCCTCACGAGAGGTCAGGTTACCGTTATAACCCTGCTTCAGGTTGACGCCAACCTCCCTTGGTGTTCCTCCACCATATTAAAGGTGATATTTTTGTGCAAGCCATACAGATTCATGTTAAAATTCGCATCATTATGCCGAAGAATTTTCCTGGTTCGAGATGGAGACGTCAAGGGGGAAGTCCCGAGTCGGCTCCGATTCCAGTTCTCCAATGAACCGATAGAAGATGCGGATGCTCTGCCGGTAGGGCTGATTTCGATGGGTGGTGGCTACTGTACCCTCGGGGAGAAGCTTGGGGCCTATTTCAATCCGGTCCACAAATGTTACCAACGTATTCCGGTCCAGTACATCAATGTGGGTGAACTGTTTTGCCAAGGCGAAGAAGTGACGGTAGCGTGCTTCCTTTTCCAGACCCGGATTTTCTATATCCAGTTCAGCAATGCTTTTGGTGAGTCCTGTTGCCTCCCGTTCCAGCTCGGAAACCATCCTGGCCAAGCGGTCATCATCCAGCTTGCCTTCGGCATTATCGGTGTACAGCTTGCCGATGATTCGGTCGATGGTGACAAGCCTTGTTTCCGCCTTTTCCCGCTTCATCTGCATGGCTCGAAGGTGTTCCGGCTGAGACTCCTGTTCTACCACTCGGTTGACCAGTTCAGATATTTCCTCGTCCGTCATGGACAGCAGGCTGTTGAGGTCCTGCCGCACCACCTCCAGCAGATCGGAATATCGGATTCGCACGCCTTCGCACGGGTTTACGATATCCTTGCGCTGATGGGTACAGGAGAGAAACCAGTATTTTTCCCGCTGGCCCTTATAGACGGTACCGCAGGAGCACAGGGAATAACCGCATTTACTACAGACCGCGATCCCGGAAAAGATGCTTTTTCGAACATGGTCGTAGGCACGGTAATTGCTTGCACCTCTGCCTATGTTGAAGGCAGCTAGGTTGAAGGTATCCTGGCTAACCAAAGGTTCGTGGGTGTTTTCGGTAACGGCCCAATCCTCCTTGGGGATCTTCACCTTTTTCTTGGACTTGACGCTGACCTTTTTACTCTTTCCCAGTATGGTGTGACCCAGGTAGACCGGGTTTTTCAGGATCCGCTTCACAGTCGTGTAGTTCCAGAGATCCGAAGCCCGGGCGGCTCCCGCCTCGCTGAATTCGTCTCGGAATAAGACACGGTATTTCAGCGGCGGTATAATCCCATCGTTATTCAGATCCATCGCTATTTTTCTGGAAGAATCTCCAGCCACCGCCCTGGAAAAGATGCGCTGTACAACAGGGGCTGTTTCTTCATCGGGAACCAGATGGTTCTTGTCTCCCTTTTCCTTTTTGTAGCCGTAGGGAGGACAAGCGCAGTATTTTCCCTGGGCCCGCTTATGCTTCAAAACGTCTTTTACCTTCCGGGAACCGTCCCGCAGATATACTTCGTTCATCGCAAATTGAAAGGGCGCCATAATATTATCTTGTTCCGTATCGAAGTTGTCCGAGATGGTGAAATAGTGGATGCCGTTTTCAGGGAAGTATTCTTCTGCGTAGTAGCTGGATTCCCGCATCGTTCGGCCCAGACGAGACAGGTCTTTTGTGATAACAGTATTTGCCTTGCCCTTCTTCAGTTCCGTCAGCATCTCCTGAAAGGCCGGCCGGTCAAAGTTGCCCCCTGACCATCCGTCGTCCACAAAGGTACGAAGCAGGACATAACCATGCTGTTTACAATAGTCCTGAATGATCGAACGCTGATTGGCAATACTGGAGGATTCTCCGGCCAAAGCGTCCTCGTCGGACAGGCGAAGATATGCGTATACCAGTGTTTTCTTGTCGGTTATCATGTTACCTCCTTCTCGATAACCGATCCACTACTGGCATTATACCCTATGGTTTGCGTCACAGTCAACGGCACCATTTGACAATTCTTGTTTTTTGCCAAACAGGCTCCAATAACCTCCACCTTGGACTGACTTCCTGTAAAAACGCGGTGAATTTCGTAGGTTGCCTGATTTAGTTTTATGGTATTCATAAACTCATCTCCCAGAGTAGTTTGGGCCAATTTTCAATTTAATATACAAAAATTCCCAAGTATAGGACAGCAGAAACGGTCTACAGTTCCAGGAAATACTGGGCCGACTTTTTTCTGAGATAGAACTCAGTCACCTCACCCAGATCCGAGGTCACAGGGATTTCCGGCAGTGCCTCCATCAACGCCTTGTGGTACCGTTGACCGGGAATACAGCGTTCGTCCAGCACGGCCACTACGCAGGTGTCGGTCTCCGTACGGATGGCCCGGCCAAAGCCCTGGCGAAGTTTGATCTGCATCTCCGGAACAATAA
>CBCTLT010000140.1:0-5142 GCA_965147785.1 uncultured Oscillospiraceae bacterium | reverse complement strand
CGATGATGGGAAAGAGCACCCGATTTCGGAACCAGTCGTAATAGGCCTCATATTCCACCTCGGACCCATCCGGGTCCTTTCTGCGCCGCGTTCTGGATCGGATCAATCCTGCATCCAGCAGCTCTTGCCGGGTATATCCCTTCTCCAGCATGGCCTTCATCAGGCTGTCCCATCGATTGGGGGCAAAGCCCAGGCCAAACCGGACGATGGTGTCTGCCGTGAGCCCCCGGCCCATGAGATAGTTGAGGCCGACCTTCCCCTCGGGACTTTTCAGAACACCATGATAATACCTGGCCGCATCCCGGCACAGGGCCCAGAGGCGTTCCTTGTGGCGGTAATTGGAGGGCTGTTGTCTTTCGTCCTCCGGCACCTCCATCCCGGCCCGTTTTGCCAGAAAACGCACGGCGTCGGGATAGTCCAGCCCTTCGATCTCCATGATAAAATTGGCCACGCCGCCGCCCTTATGACAGCCAAAGCAGTAAAAGATCCCTTTTTCCGGCGCCACAGAAAAAGAGGGCGTCTTTTCGTTGTGGAAGGGACACAGTCCAAAGAGATTGCTGCCCCGACGGGTCAGATTGACATACTGCCCCACCACATCCTCAATGGGATTCTTTTCCTCCAATTCCTCCAGAAATCGTTCCGGAAATGCCAAAGGCCGCACCTCCTCTGCAATGGTTTCCAAATTCAACAGAATTTATGCATGATTCCCGCTTTTTCGGGATCATCCCCGGACCTGCCACGCGGTGGGAATAAATATTTCGCTGAATTTATATACCGCATATTTGTCGGTCATCCCTGCGATATAGTCGCAGACCGTCCGTTCGATGCCGTCAAAATCCAGCTGGGGCCGGAAATCCACGGGAATATCCTCGGGATGTTTTAAATAGTGATCGTAGAGCATACCAATAATATCTTTCGCCTTATACTCTTCCCCCTTGGCCACAGGATTTTTATAGACCTTATCGAACATAAAGTTCCGCAGGTCCTCCATGGCCTGGGCCACCTCCGGCGTCCGCAGCAGCTGATTCTTTCCCATGGAGCAGGTGATGATGTCCTGCACCAGGGTGTTGATCCGCTCGGAATGGGTCTGTCCCAGCACATTGGCAATCTTTCGGGGAATATCGCTGTTGGAGAGAATCCCGGCCCGGCAGGCGTCGTCAATATCGTGGTTGATGTAGGCAATCCGGTCGGACAACCGGACGATCTGTCCTTCCAGGGTTTCCGGCACATACTCTCCCGTATGGCCCACAATCCCCATTCGGGTTTCATAGCAAAGATTGAGGCCGTCGCCGTTCTTCTCCAACAAATCCACCACCCGCAGGGATTGCTCGTTGTGCCGGAACTCTTTGCCGGTGATCTCACTGAGAGCCTTCTCTCCCGCATGTCCAAAGGGCGTATGACCCAGATCATGGCCGTAGGCGATGGCCTCCGTCAGATCCTCATTGAGCCGCAGGGCTCTGGCGATGGTCCGGGAAATCCGCATGACCTCCAAAGTATGGGTCAGTCGGGTTCTGTAGTGGTCCCCTTCGGGCTGCAGGAACACCTGGGTCTTATGCTTGAGCCGGCGAAAGGATTTGGAGTAGACAATCCGGTCCACATCCCGCTGATAACAGGTGCGGACTTCGTTTTCCTCTTCCTGTCGGATACGGCCCTTGGTTTCCGCCGCCTTGGCGGCCCAGGGGGCCAGCCGCGAAAATTCCTCCTGCTCCAGCGTTTCCCGAATGGTCATAGAAAATCCCTCCCGTCAAAATCGGTCTACGGGAAAGCCCCGGAACACCTGGTCCAGGACCTCTCCCTGTACCTGTCCATTGCTGAGCTCCACGAGACGGCCCAGATAGGTTTCGGTCTCCGTTTCCGGCAACAGCACCGTCAGGGTGACGTCTGCACCGAAGTCCGTATCCTCCACCACACCACCGGCTTTCTCTGTTTCCAATCGGATTCGCTCAAACAGGCTGTAGCCGCAGGCCACCAGGATTCTGTCCCACAGACGTTCCACGCTAACCCCTGCCGCCACCAGAGCATCCTTTGCCCCCTTGGAATAGGCCCTGGCCAATCCGCCGGTACCCAGCAGGATGCCGCCAAAATATCGGGTCACCACGCAGACCACATCGGTGATTCCCTCCCGGGCAAACACCTCCAGCATGGGCTGCCCTGCGGTGCCCTGGGGCTCTCCATCGTCGGAATAGCGCACCGTTCCGTCCCGCAGCAGATAGCACCAGCAGTTGTGCCGGGCGTCGTGATACTGTTTTTTCACTGCTTCGATTTTTTCCCGGGCTTCTGCTTCCGTGGAAACCGGCCAGACCTTCCCTAAAAATCGGGACTTTTTTTCCACAAATTCCGACTGGCCGTAGCCGGTGGGGAGAAAGTATTCTGTCATGGGCATCGTCCTTATTGTATATATTCCCGATAACGACCCTGCTGCTCCCGGTTCAGCGCCGCATCCACCCGAATGCCATCATTTTCATACTCCACCAAAAACACGCGAGCCTCCCGATGCAGACGGTCCAGTTCTCCTGCCGCACTGTAGGGCAGCAGGATCTGCAGCCGGCGAACGCCGGTATCCAGCTTCTGATCGATCATAGAGAGCAGCTTGTCCAGCCCCACGCCAGAACTGGCAGAAATCGCAATCCGGTTTTCCCCAATGGGAATAAACTGGGGTTCAATCAGGTCCGCCTTGTTATACACCTCGATCATTGGTACCCCCTGGGGCGTCAATTCGGCCGCCAACTTTTCCACCACTGCCATGTGATCCTCCCGGTTGGGATCGGAGGCGTCGATGACATGGAGCAGCAGGTCAGCATATTGCAGCTCCTCCAGCGTAGCCTGAAAGGCCTCCACCAGATGATGGGGCAGTTTTGCAATAAAGCCCACCGTGTCGCTGAGCAGCACTTCCAGGGTATCGGACACCCGCAGTCGCCGGGTGGTGGTATCCAACGTATCAAAAAGCCGGTTATTGGCAGGGATCCCCGCTCCGGTCAGTGCGTTGAGCAAGGTGGATTTTCCCGCGTTGGTATAGCCAATGAGGGCCACCACCGGCACACTGTTTTTCTCCCGGCGTTGGCGCTGGACGCTCCGAATCCGGCGAACCTCCTTCAGCTCCTGCTGTAGCCGAGAGATCCTGGCCCGGATATGGCGCCGGTCCGTCTCCAACCGGGTCTCACCGGGGCCTCTGGTACCAATTCCACCGCCTTGCCGGGACAGAGACGCACCCATGCCGGAAAGCCGGGGCAGAAGATATTGATACTGCGCCAGCTCCACCTGGAGCCGGCCCTCCTTGGTCTTGGCCCGCTGGGCGAAAATATCCAGGATCAGGGCCGACCGGTCAATGACCGTGACGCCGGTGATCTGTTCCAGAGATCGGATCTGGGACGGAGACAGATCATTGTCAAAGATCACCATATCCGCACCGGTGGCCTCCACGGCCTGACGCAGTTCCTCCGCCTTGCCTTCTCCCAGGAAAGAGTGGGGATCCGGCGTGGGCCGGGACTGCAAAAGCATCCCTACGCAGGTACCGCCCGCCGTTTCCAGCAGTGCCTCCAGCTCTGCCATGGACTCCTCGGTAGCGGTCTCCTCTTTGGAGAATACGCCTGCGTCCAAACCGGCCAGAATCGTTTTCTCCGGTGCTGGTCTCTGATTTTCCTCCATACAAGCCTCCGTTAACAAAATTTTGAAAAAAGTGATTCCTTTCACCCTAAAAAGAACAAAAAGGGGCTGTTCCACGCAGTGAAACAGCCCCCTGACGGGATACTTACTTCAGGCCAAACTTCTTGTTGAAGCGTTCAACACGTCCGCCAGTGTCAACCAGCTTCTGCTTGCCGGTATAGAAAGGGTGACACTTGGAGCAGATTTCAACTCTGATATCCTTCTTGGTAGACCCGGTCTCAAACACGGCGCCACAAGCACAGCGGATTGTGGTCTGCTGATAATCGGGATGGATGCCCTTCTTCACGTTTGTTCACCTCTTTCAGTTCCAATCAAGGCGCAAAGCGCCCTTAAAATTCTAAAGCTCGGATATTATAGCACGGTTTTTCGCGGAATGCAAGAGAAATTTTCAGTTTTTCGTCTCCACTGCAACCCGGACCATGTCAGTGGCCCATTTCGCCGCATTCTGCCGATCCAGGTCATTGGGACGTTCCAGCGCCCGGTCAAAATTTTCAAGACTAGCCCGGGCCTTGGCGTCATCCGGATTTTCCTCCAACATCTTGGCATAGCGGTTCCGCACCGCCATGGGCATTTTCCCCTGACAGTAGAAGCTGCCCAAAATACGGTTGCTGGGATCCATCTCTCCGGCAATGCGCTGGAACAACATCTGATAGTACGACTCTGAACCCCCAAACCCAGCGGTGCCAAAATAGGCAATCCGGCTGTTCCGCAGAGACTTGAGACAGGAAAGTACTGCCGGGGTGCACATCCCCTTGTCGGTCCAGGAGCCCACAAAGTAAAGTTCTGCCTGGATGTCCGCCTGTGGCGGCCCAACATAGACCACATCTTGACCTTCCATAGCCCTCTGAATTGCCATGGCAATTGCTTTGGTGTTTCCACTGGCACTGTCGTAAATAATTGCTATTTTCATAAAAATCCTCCTATCGCACCGGTGGGCCTATTTGTATATTTGTCTTGACATATACCGGAACATGTCGTTTTTCCCGTCCTGCCGATTCCGTTACGCCAGGGCAAAATATGTCTGTGCCGCTTCTGTCTGCGGGGCAGTTCCGGACACCAACGGGAACGCGCTGCGCTTTTTTGCCTGATGCAGGATCTCCCGTCCCCGGTCATTGAAGGCCAGGATTCGGAGATAGGGGATCTCCCGCTCCATATCCCTCTGGCTGAAGCCCAGAAACAGGCACAGAAGCATGCGCCGAAGCCTGGAAAATGTATAACGCTTGGTCTTACAGGAAAGGATAATATCCTGCAACGCCATTTCCTGGCGGCAGGCCTTCATGACCTTACTCCAAAGGCCTTCCGAACCAAAGGGCATATCCCGAAACTGCTGGTCATTTAACGTCTTCAGCACGCCTAGCATTGCCCGTTCCCCATAACGCAGCGTATGGATGGGCTTCTCCGGCAATCGAACCTGATGCAGCCCGGCATCCTGCCACCCCGCCTCCAGCAATTCCCGGATATCTGACGCTGTGGGTAGCG
>CBCTLT010000139.1:0-5150 GCA_965147785.1 uncultured Oscillospiraceae bacterium | reverse complement strand
GATTGTTGGAGATTTGAAATATCAGGTCACGGTTTTTTTACTAACACCATAATATTTTTATCCGTCTGGAGGAGCCGAATGACCCCGACCACGACGAGCCGCAGAAGGTGGAGATGAAATTCCCCGGCCCGGAGATGGACGGCGCGCCTAAGCTTTCACAGGAGGTCTACCCAACGGGCCTGTCCATCTACAACGATTACCCCGGCCCGGAGGAGAAGCCCGGGGAATCTGGTGGGCTGTTTGGAGGCCGCGGTGATGGGTTCCATTGGCCTGTAGCCATTGGCGGAAACGCCTATTTCCACCGTGCGATCCCCTGGAACCGGGAGAAGGGTGCAGAAAGAACGGATGCGATGGGGATTACATTCCAGGCGGAGGGCGATGCTGTGGAACTGTGCTATGAAGATACGGCAATCCTAAAGCAGGGCTACAGAGAGATCATCACCAGTGATGTGTTGGGAATAAATGTCACAGCCGAGACGAAATGGACCGATCCCGACAACAAGGGTTATGTCTTTGACCGTGATATGCTGGGGAACCCGAGGACCAAAAATCCCACAGCGGGTCCGTTGGAGCTTTCCGCTCTGAAGGATGGAGAATTCGGATCTCTTACTGATGGATACAATTACCGCCTTTCGACGGTATGAAATTTGGAGAAAGCCAAGGAAAGGATGAGAGCATTGCCACGTTCGTCTACTGCGAATTTGCCGGTATGATTCAGCTGAACGAAGGGCAGGAACTGGTGGCAGGCTATGTGCCCAGAGATAACCAGGACGATATGGTTCATCTGACAGACGGCGTGGACCGCGTGGCGAACACCGGCAGAGCCTTTGCCATCGGGCCGAACTCCTCCGAGGAAGAAATTCAGGCTCTATGTATGATGATGAATTACCTCGTCACACCGTGGAGGAGGGCGACACGGTCAAGTGTGGCGAGGACAACTCCCGTATGGATATGAACTGGTATTCCTTCAGCGCCACTTGCCACGATCCAGAACTGATTTGTCAGTTCATCGATTACAACTTTACCGCCGAGGGTTCTGAGCTTCAGGAGTGGGGCGTCGAGGGCGAGACCTATGTAAAGAACGCCGGTCCTATACAGATATGATTACCAACAACCCGGACTTCAGCGTTCAGCAGGCCCAGTCCGTCTGCCTAGGCGGCAACGCCCGGCTGCGTACCATGGGGAGCTATCATGCGTTGCGCAACGACCTGCAGATGGAGTGCTTTGATGTCTGGAACTCTAATTACACCGGTGAGCACTATGTTACCGATAACCTGCCCTTTAGCAGTGAAGAGTCCACCGAGAGCCAGTCTTATCTGGGCGATCTGACCACGCATCTGTACACCTGCGTGACCAAGTTCATCGTGGGTGAAATGAACTTCGACAGCGATTATGACCGCTTCCAGGAAGAATTGGTTGAGATGGGTCTGGACAATCTCACTAAGATCCAGCAGTCGGTATATGACCGCTGGGCCGGTCTCTCCGAGCAATACTGTGACATACGGGCCGTCGGCACAATGATTCGCCGAACGGCCCGTATGAATTCAAAGTACGGAATTGTATCGAGAGAATAAAAGCTCCAAGGCTGTGTAAGATTGCGCACAAGGCCCCGATGTAACTGGTACATCGGGGCCTTGTGGTCCGCTGGGGTTATGTCCCATCGAATCAAAGGAGATCCTGCTGTTGTCGAATGATACGATTGGCTATCGCAGGCTTACTGCACCATCCCTGACTCATATTTGCAAGGACTGTATGTGCATGGCGCGTTCAGCTTTTGAAATGCTCATTTAATATTAAGTGTTCCAACGATTTAAACAGGTGCTTATTTTTTTGGACGCATCAGATGGGGCATAGATGGTTTCCCAACGAAAGCCGCTGCTGCTTTGTCGGAAACCACGTGAAATATCCTGAAGCTGTAATCGATACTCCCTGAAATCGCAATTTGCACGTTTCCGAATCATTTTTTGGAGATACTTGGGATCAGAAAACCCACAGGCCAGGGCTGCTTTATTCAAAGATATCTCCGGATCCCGTAGCAGTGTGGAGGCTTGTTCAAATCGGAGATTGTTCAGATACTCCTGAAAGGGAATACCAAAGTTCTCGGTAAAAAAGTGAGAAAGATGTGTGGCCGTGATGCCCTCAAGAGCGGCTAAGTCCGATAGGCGAAGGGGCTGCGTGTAATGCTCCTCGATGTATGTAGAAAGACGCTGCATTCGTCGAATCTTTTCACTCAGCGAAGCCCGCTCGCCGTCGGTGAGCAATGTGTATGGCACATTTTCCAGCAACAGACGAAACAGCTTTGCGGTTTTTTCAATGCAGCGAAACTCAAAATAGGGTTCCTGGCGCAAAAAGCTCAGAGCTGTTTCGCAAATCAGCCTGTGAGCAGTCCGGTCCGGGAAAAAAGCGCCCGCATTTCGCTGGTCGAAGTGGATATTTTGAAGCATGGGAACATAGTCACGGCAAAAATGCTGGGAGATTTGAAAGACGACGATATCCACGCTGCTTCCCATGGCATCAATTTCATGAAATTCATAAGGATTCAAAATAACCAGACTGCCATCTTCAAGGGCTATGGTTTCTCCGCGCAGACTTAGTTTTGCAGGGCCCAAAGGAAGTAACCATTCAAATGTGCTGTGGGAATGATAATTCCGATAACTGATCTTGTTCAGGAATATCTTCAAATGGCGCAGCTTCTCATAGGATATGATTTCATATTCCGTTTGCATTGCATCCCCTCCCATATATGCTTCATTATATATGCAAAGCTCAAAAAGCGCAAGATTGTCGTGTTTCTACCGCAGGATAATAATTGATGTTGCTACGAACAAAAGATATAATAAAAGTGACTTTTTTATGAATTACAATATAAAAGGAGAGAAGCATATGAAATACCCATCGTATATTGATACAAAAGATATCAAGGTGGAATCCGATGAGATCCTCAGCAAAAAAGTCAGTGCGCTGCTCAGGGCCATGACCCTGGAAGAAAAGATGGATCTCTGCCACGGCCATATGAAGGGCCGGGGTGTAGAGGGCAACGGCGGCTATAATCCCGGCGTCCCCAGATTGGGCGTCCCCGAGATTCGTATGTACGACGGCCCTGCGGGCGTTACATCCCTTTATGATACCACAGGCCTTCCCGTGCAGGAGATGCTTGCTGCGGCCTGGGATCCCGATCTTGCCTATCAGTACGGCAAGGTAGAGGGCAGTGAGAACTATGCCATTTCCGGCAATACTCAGCTCGGCAGTGAATTTGACATTGTCCGCACACCCCAGTTTGGCCGAAACCGGGATATGCTGGGCGAGGATCCGTTTTTAACGTCCTCCCTGTGCGTGCCGGAGACCAAGGGCATCCAGGATCAGCATGCGGTAGCTACACTGAAGCATTTTGCCGTGTGCTGCCAGGATACGGTCATTCAGAATGCGGCAGACCAGCTTGTGGACGAGCAAACGCTCCATGAAATCTATTTCCCCAGCTTCGAGGCTGCCGCCAAGGAGGGCCGGGCCGGTTCCTTTATGTGCTCCTATAACAAATACAACGGCTCCTATGCCGCGGCCAATGAGTATATGCAAAAGACGGTCCTGCGGGATATGTGGAACTATAAGGGTTATATGATGTCCGATTGGGGCTCCAACCATTCTCTTTCTGTACACAAGGGCATGGATATGGAAATGCCGCACGGCGTCTACAACAGTAATGAACGGCTGCACTTGGCACTTAAGAAGTGCCGGCTCACCGAGCAGGACATTGAGGATGCTGCGGGCCATGTGCTCTATGGCTTTGGCATGGTGGGCTATCTCTCCCTGGTGGAGCTGGACGAGAACGGAAACGTCCGGATTGAGGAGGGCCGTACCGAGCCGATTCGTATGAAGGACCTGTCAAGGCTGGACTTTTGAAGGACAATGCGGAGATCTGTCTGAATGTTGCGCGGAAGGGCGCGGTGCTACTGAAAAATGAGAACCGGGCACTGCCGCTGACAGAAGCGGACTACACCGGTGAAAATTCCGTTGCCATGTTGGGCCTCGGCGCTGTGGCACTGATTTCCGGAACCGCCCAGGAACGCTCCTATGGTTCCATCTCCCGCATGAAGGCCCCGGCCGACGAAGTTCGCCGTCTTGCGGGGAAAGATGCCCGCATAGAAAGCGCAATCGCCATGGACATTTTCGGAACAACGGTTCCGGCCCAGCATCTGTTCCAGGACGAGGCGCTCACCAAGCCCGGTCTGGTTCGCACCTACGGCGTAGGCAAGGAGGACGGCGGTCCCGTGGGCATCTTTGCCATGATAATGAACATGGAGAAGGATAAAAAAGACGAAATGCCAGCACCCCCTGCGGCTCCCGTAGGCGGAGCCGGCGTGGAGTTCAAGGGCACTGCCGCAGCGGACAACGATGACGACAGCGACGTGGTTGAGACCCGTCCCATGATGGATAATGGTATTGAAATTGATATGGAGGGCCATGAAACAGGCTCCTTCTGCTGTGTGGATGACAAATTGGAATTCACCGTTGGCACAATCGACGGGCTTGTGAACAAGACCTATAAAAACAGCGCTGACGGTACGGCCTTCCCCACAGGCAGCGGTTATGTATGGAAGGGATATCTGACCGTACCGAGCAGCGGCGAATATGATTTGATTTTCCAGGCCATCGGCGGAAACGCCAGTTGCAGGATATCCCTGAATGGCACGGAAATGACAAGTGTCGGTTCTACGGAGATGCGTGAGGGCGCCCATTGGCCCTGGGACAATCTGGTTTGCTCCCCCGAGGGCATGAACCTCTCCGGTGGGAAGTTTCAGCTGGAGGCTGGAAAAGCCTATAAGATCACTGTTGCAGCTCGGGCGGCCAGTGCAGAAAAGGATCTGCAGCTTCGCCTTTCCTGGATCACCCCGGCGCAGCGGGAACGGGACTACTGGAAGGCCCTTGACATTGCGGCGAAGGCCAAAAAGGTTGTTCTGTTCCTTACCACTGATTACAGCTATCGTCCCGCTGGAATGCCCTTTGGGTTTGGCTTTGACTCTGTCCATATGGCCTCGCTGGAGATTTCCGCGGCCCAGAAAAAGCTGCTGGAGGATGTAAAGAAGGTCATGCAACCGGGCGCGCAGCTTGTCATTGTTTCCAACAACGGAAATGTATTTTCTATGGAGTGGCAC
>CBCTLT010000138.1:0-5150 GCA_965147785.1 uncultured Oscillospiraceae bacterium | reverse complement strand
CGGCATCCTCAAAGGGGTAAACGGCCTGAATGGTCCCGCCCACCAGCTTCTGCATGGAGGCAAGGCTGCCGTCAATCTCCTGGACATAGGGCCGCTTCCTGGGTTCCACCACCAGGACTTTCAAGGGGTTATCGTTCATGGGTATCCCGTCCTTTCTTTTTCTTCTGGGGCCTCTGCGGAACCAGTGCATCCACCTCCTGCCAGCACTGGCGGAGGGCTTTTTTCAGCTCTTCCTGCGGCAGGCCATTTTGCTGAAAGCCCTCCATGATCCCAAAGTAATAGCTGGCAGCGGGCACTGTCGGCCAGCGCTCTGCCTCCCGGGTCATCACATAAGCCATCACGGCCACTTTTTCGCCACTTACGGCTTTGACCGTCACCGTCTGTTTCTCGTAGAGATGGGGATAGCCCTCATAGACATCCAATCTCTGTTCGTCCCTGGGGGTGATCTTCCACAGCAGGCCGTGGACCCGGCTGCCCTCCTTGGCGGCGATGGTGGCCACGCCAAAGCCGCCCCCATTGCCGCGGAACAGCAGTTCATAGTTTTCCAGGACGCACGGACCTACCACCCTGGCATTTGGGCAGCGGAGGGCCATCTGCTGGAGATTGATGTTGCTGCCGTAGGCAAAGTAATACTGCTCCACAGTTATTCCTCCATGATCTCCAGCGCACCAAGCGCCTCCAGCCGGTGAATCAGGGAATGGGCCCGTTTCTCCGTATCCCCGCCGTCCAGGGGACAGGGCTGTCCCGTCATCCGCTGGACGTTGTCCTGGACAAAGCGGATGTAGTCGCCCACCGTGGAAAGTCCCTGATCCGCCTCCTGCCGAAGCTGGTCCAGAATCTCCACGGGAGTGCCGATGTAGTCTTTCTCGTCAATACGAATTTTCACACATTCACCTTATCTTTCTTGTTCATGTCGTTTTGGTTTGTTTTTCTCATAGCTGTCCCTGTCATACCTCCAGGCCCGATCCCCCGAAAGATTCGCCAAAAGATGGTCCCTGGTATTTTTAAACTCGGGACCATTGAGGCCCATTCGAACCAGCCACACCCGAAAGGTGAACAGCTCGTTGTCGCTGACAGTTTTTCGCATGACCGTGCTGCGCTGGTTGATGGCCTGGGCGCTCATAGCAAGGCACAGATCCACGTAGGCCTTGGCCCGCCCGGCATGGAGGGTGGAATTGAACATCCGAAACTCCACCGTGCCCCGGTAGAACATAGAGTGGAGATTACAGGCGTAGTAGCGTGACCAGTGATAGTGCTCGTAATGGCCATTTTCTCCGCTGTACCAGATGGACTCCAGGGCAGTCAGGTCTGAGGTCTCCGCCGCGCTGAGCTGCCGGGCCCGTTTCAGCATGGGTTCCCGGACCTTTTTGCACCATCGCTCCGCCCGGCCCTCGTTGACCTGAAGGGCCTTGAACAGCATATCTTCCTTGGAAAACATGATGGACAGCAGGTTTTTCAGACTCTGCCGGTTGTGGCCGGCACCATCTACATGGACGTGGAGGCCGCAGGATTCGTTGACCTTTCCGCCGGCGTGCCGGATCTGGCGGATACACTCCTGAAACACCGGCATATCCTCATAGCCAAGCTTCGGTGTTACGAATTCCACCTGATACGCCCCGGAGGATATGGGCCGGTATCCGCCCGAAATCTTTTTCTCCGCCGCAATGCTGCCATCCCGCATCAGCTTCCATTCCCGGCCAGCCTGGTCCTGGACCGCATAGGTGTCATAGGTGCCGCCGCATGCCTGGACAGAAGTTCCGAAATACCGGGCCAGCGCCTCCGCCGCCTGCTGACGGGTGATCCCCGTCAGTTCGATCTCCACCCCAAAACACTGTTGCTTGATGCCGGTCATGTCAACGTTCGTCCCTGCGATGCTTCTGGAGGGAACGGGTCAGCTCCTGCTTTGTCCCAATAAAAAATCCCTCGCTCTGCCAGAAGTGGACATACAGATCGCCGTAGGCAGTGGCCCGGGTTTCCAGTTCCCTAGTCAGGGGACTGTAGAGTTTTAGCGTAAATGTGGTTTGTTGATCTGTAATGGGAATTTCCTCCTTTATTAAATAGCGGATCATCGGGACATCCCACGATCCTTTTGCGGAACGCGGATTACTTGAAAATCATCCAGTTCCGGGCTTAGCGCCAGAGTGCGTCCGTTTTCCCAATGGACATGGATTTGGCCAATGTCATCCACCTGGGTAACCTCTCCTGTAAGTCCGGCGGGCATATCCGGTTCCCCGGCCATGCTGCAAAGCTTGACAACAGTTCCCTTGGGATACCGGCGCTTGATGGACGGGGCCTGTCTGGACAGGCGTTCATATTCGGTTATGGTTCGTCATCTCCCTCCTGAAACGCACGCAGAAAGCCGAGGATGTGTTCATCCACATCCCCGGCTGTACGTTGCTCTGTTTTTTCTGCAATTGCAAAGTGTTTCAATTCTTCCCGCATCACCTCCCGCAGTTTTTGAACCATCTCTTCCTGATCCCGCTGGGCCAGCACTGCCCGGCACACAGCGTCTGTCCGGTACCCCCTGGGAATGCCGGACAGGAAGTTCCAGGTCTGCCGATGAATCGGAACCTCCAGATTCAGTGTTAGATTGAGCCGCCGATATTCAGCCATCTCCGCTACGCCCCAACAGGCGGCCACAAAGCCGCTCAAATCCTTTGGCATTGAGCTTATTGTCATCCAGCAGGAGAAGCCGGCACAGGGCCACACTGGCTGGAACGTGGCGTTTGAAGAGGGATGCGCCTCCTCCCAGGGCCACCAGAGGCATGGCCCGGTAGTCCATACCGCACTCCTGGATGGCGGAAAGAATTTTCTGCACATATTGCTCCGCCTGGGTGCGGATGATCTCCCTGGCCTCTCCGCGCAGCGTGGATAATTCGCCCCCCAGGGCGCGCTCGATCTGCACATCCGTCATGGATATCCCCAGGGACCGCCGAACCTGCTCCGAGATGGCGTCCAGGCACCGAATGACACCCAGTTCCAAACTGCGGCAGGCAGCGGCGTTGGGAACGCCGTTGTCGATTTCCATGAGATCCACCGTCCAGCCGCCGATGTCCGCCACAATGACGGATGGTTCCTCCAGCAGCTCCATCTGGGTCAGCACGGCAGCATATCCCTGAGGAAAGAGCTGCACATCGGAGATGGTGATGGTATAGGGCCTGCCCCCATAGCGGAAGGACACAGGCTGTCCATTCCGCAGGAGATACTGCCGGAATGTTTTCTTGTCTCGCCCAAAGCTGGTCAGGGGCAATCCCGCCGCCAGAATGACTGTGCTATTTGGCGGAGCCTGCCGGGCCTCCAGCTCCTGGGCTATGGCCCCCAAGGTCAGCAGGTAGTAGTTCTCCGTCTGAACCTTGTCCTTTTGCAGGGGCTGTCTGCCAGTGCCAATTACAAAATACCGTCCATCGTACTCCAGCACATTTTCCATACTGTACGGCTCGTGCGCATATTCCACCAGCCCGGCGGGAAAGGCCGCATGGGCCGTTTTTATGGCCGCATAGCCATGGTCAATGCCCAGAATGATAGGTTCCCCCATTATGTCACACCTTCTTTCCTGTTAGGGGCGTCGATTCCGGCGCACTTCTGCGCCGTTCCGGCGTATTGCTCTTTTGGGGGACATCATCCAGCCTCCTGATCAAGCTGAAACCGCCGAAGCAGATTCTTCCTGCTCTTGATCTTTTCCACCGTGGAATCCAGCCCAGCCGCCTGGCTTTGCAGTTTCCACAGGATATGCTGGAGCTTCTTCGCGTCATTGCAGCAATCAACGATGACATACACCATGCCGCCTTTGCCGTCGGGAGCCGCGAGAATCTCACGTTTCCCATTGTCGTCCCGGAAAGAGGCCATGAGCTGCTGTCCCAGTCGCTTTCGATAGCTCCGCTGGAGTACCTGATCATTTTCCCGGACGCCGTATTTTTCCAGAATATCTGAGATCTCGTCAGAGCTGATCTGGAGGTTCTCCGCCAGCTTTCGGCATATCTCAGCCTCCGCTTTCTGTGGAATCTTCATCCGCATTCCTCCAATCCTCCGGCAGTACCGTATGTTTGAGAATATCTCCGATTTCCCGGAACGTCTCGCTGTGGCGAAAGGACTCCTCGGCTGCGTCGGCAATCTCGTCCGGCTTCATGCGGGTGCAGTCCACCCAGATTCGGATATTATCCTCGCTGACCTCCAGCAGATTGACCTTCCCATAGACGGTGCAGAAGCGTTTGGCGATCTTGGCCTTTCGATCAATCTCCGCATCCTTCCTGCGAACCTCCTTGCGAAGTTCCTCCAGGGCTTCCTGGGCGGCATCCTCCCGCTGATCCTCCGGGAGCTGCTGAAGCTGCCGGGTGAGATTGTAGCCCTGATTGATGGACAGCTCCTTCTTGTCCAGGGCCTCTTTCACCACCGGTGGGGCTTCCTCGTCGATTTTCATGATTTTGCCCATGGTCACTTCTCCGATTCCAACAGAATCTGCAAGCTCTTTTCTGGTGCTGACCGGAGAAATAGCCTTTGACACGATTGTCGAAGGCTCATCAGACTGCGCTTTCCAACGATTTTCTCCACCTGCCACGAGATTTGCCTGTGCTCTTGCCTCAATATCCGGTCTCAGCTTCAGGCCGATCTGCCCCAGCTCCCAGGCAGTCAGATTCCGCCGCCCTTTTTGGGTGTCCAAAGCCCAGCGCTTTGCTTCCAAAGCATCCGCAAAAGAGAACACCAGCATGGTATAGGGGATATCATGCTCCATGCAGATCTTCAAGCGGTTATGCCCGTCAATCACGGTCAAATTTTCATCCACAATGATAGGGCCATAGCACCCATTGGCCAGGATATCTGTCTCCAACGCGGCAAGCTGCTCCCCACTCAGAGGAGGGAGCAGCTCCGAAAACTCCGGCAGCACCACAGGCGTTTTTTCGGTGCTGCTATATGTAATTCCTGTATTTCGCATAAAGATCAGACCTGGTTTGGCGCCGTGGGCGCTGCTTCTGCTGCGGCGTCCTCTGATTTGCGGTAGGACAGATAGTCCACCTGCCGGGCTTTGACCACAAAACCGCCGGGATACGCGGAGGTCTGTTCCATCTCTCCGTCGATGGCAATCTTGCAGCCCACAAAGCCCATACGGAGATACCGCCGGGTCTGGTAGTCGTCCAGCTGTACCGGCACGACAG
>CBCTLT010000137.1:0-5169 GCA_965147785.1 uncultured Oscillospiraceae bacterium | reverse complement strand
CGGTGCGGCAGGCAATCAACGCCCGGAGGGCCGTATTCCTTGCAGACAAACCGATCGCTCCTTATTCTATGGTAATGGGATGTCCCCGAAGATAGTCGGCACTGCTCATACGCTTGCCGCCCTGGGCCTGGATCTCCTGCACCAGAATCACCTTTCCACCGCCGCAGGCCATCTCCAGGCCCTGCTTGGTGACGGCCACCGGCGTTCCGTCCGGCTTTTCCGTCTCCTGATCCAGGGGGTTTACGCTGTAGACCTTGCATAACTTCCCCCCCAGCTCCATGGTGGCCACCGGCCAAGGAATCATCCCCCGAACATGGCAGGAGATTTCCCTGGGGCTTTTGCTCCAGTCAATGGGGGCCATATCCTTTTGCAGCATGGGGGCATAAGTGGCCTGTTCTGGATCCTGGGGCACCCGCTCCGCCGTACCCGCTCCGATGCTGACGATGGTTTTGCTCAGAAGCTCTGCTCCAGCCTGGGCCAGTTTTTCAGTCAGGGTTGCCGTAGTGTCGTCCTCGGCGATGGGCACCACGGTTTTGTCGATCATGTCTCCTTCGTCCATTCCGGCAGAGAGATACATGGCCGTAACGCCGGTCTCCTGGTCTCCGCTTAAAATACTCCACTGGATGGGGCCTGCTCCCCGCAGCTTGGGCAGTAGGCTGGCGTGGATATTGATGCAGCCGTATTTGGGAATATCCAGCACCGATTGGGGCAGGATCTTCCCGTAGGCCACCACGCAGATCAGCTCCGGCTGGAGAGCCCGTAGCTCCTCCACCACCGCTGCATCCCGGAAGGAGACGGGCTGAATCACGGGAAGATCATGGGCCACCGCGAATTCCTTCACCGGGGAGGCCGTCAGCTTCATGCCCCGGTTTTTGGGGGTGTCAATCTTGGTATAGACGGCAGCAATGTCATGGCCGTCCTCATAGACGCGCCGGAGGCAGGTGGCGGCAATCTCCGGTGTTCCCATATAGACGATCCTCACGCCTCTTCCTCCTCCATGGCCGCTTCCTCCAGGGCCTCCTCATCCATCCGCTGGAGCTCCTCCTCCGACAGGATGTGGTCCGCCCGGTCTACAAACAATACGCCATCGAGATGCTCGCACTCATGGACAAAGCACCGGCCAATCAGCCCCGACGCCGTCTCGGTAAAGGGATTTCCATTCCGATCCAGGGCCTTCACCGTAACGGTCATGGGGCGTTTGACCTCTCCCCATACCCCCGGCAGACTCAGGCACCCTTCGGGTCCGATCTGCTCGCCTTCCGTGGCGATAATCTCCGGGTTCACCAGTTCCAGGATGGAACCGTCCTCCCGCTCAATCACCACCATCCGCCGCAGGATCCCCACCTGGGGTGCGGCCAGGCCTACCCCACCGGAATCCTTCAGGGTTTCGATCATATCGTCCAGCATGCCATGAAGCCGGGCGTTAAAGGCCGTTACCGGCCGGGAACGCTTTCTCAGCGCTTCCTCGTCATGCTCTGTTGTCAGAATCGTTCGCAATGCCATTTCTAATCTCCTCCGTCTCAGCCCAGGGGATTGACGTCCACGCAGGCTGTAATGTGTCCGTTGGCCCGATCTCCCGCAAACCATTTCAGCATTGCGGCCAAAAGGGCCCGTAATTCCTTTGTGTTTTTCGCCAGAATGGTCAGCTGGTAATGATACCGGTTCATAACTCGAACTACCGCCGCTGGGGCTGGTCCCATCACTACAAGCTTTTCCGTATTCCATGTCACGCGTCCCAGGGCCTGACTCAGGCCCTGGCGGAACCGCAGCGCACTTTCCGCCACCTCGTTTTCAAAGGCCCCGAAAAACTTCACCTGAAATACATCAGCAAAGGGCGGACACCCTCGCATCTGTCGCAGAGGCAGCTCTGTTTCATAGAACGCATCATAATCTTGACTGGCCGCTTGCAGCAGGACCTGGTTTTCTGGGGTCATGGTCTGAATCACAGCTCTCCCCTTCTGTTCCCCTCGACCTGCCCGGCCAATGACCTGGGTGATCTTGGAGAAGGTATTCTCCGCCGCACGAAAATCATCGGTATACAGAGAACCATCTCCATCCAGGACCCCCACCAGGGTCACATTTGGGAAATTCAGCCCCTTGGTCACCATCTGCGTTCCAATGAGTACCGGAATTTTCTCCGTCTGAAACCGGGAAAGGATCTTGTCATGGGGATTGGTGGCGCTGACCGTATCCGCGTCCATACGGATGGTCTCGATCCAGGGCCAAAGCTGTCGAAGTTCCTCTTCTATCTTTTGGGTACCGGTACCCACCTGCCGATAGGTGCTGCCACACTCTGGGCATTCCCCTGTAGCAGGTTCCGAATAACCGCAGTAATGGCACATAAGCCTGTGATTGGCGGAATGATAGGTCAAACTTACTGAGCACCTGGGACACTGGGGCACATGGCCGCAGATGGGGCATAGCACGGTACGGCTGGCCCCACGCCGGTTGAGATACAAAATGGTCTGTTCTCCCTGCCGGAAGTTTGCCTCCATTTCCTCCCGAAGCCGAGCCGAAATAGAGCAGCTGTTGCCCTCCTTTAGTTCCTCCTTCATGTCCACCAGTACCACCTGAGGCAGGCTCCTGCCGCCAAAGCGATCCGTCATCTTCAGCAGCTGATAGGTCCCCTTTTGGGCCAGATACATGGACTCCACACTGGGCGTAGCGGAGCCCAAAACCACCGCAGCCTTTTCATAAACCCCTCGCCAGATGGCCACCTCCCGGGCATGGTACCGGGGATTCATCTCCGATTTATAGGAGTGCTCATGTTCCTCATCCAGCACCACAAGTCCCAGGTTTTTCAGCGGTGCAAAAACCGCCGAACGGGTCCCCACCACCACTGTGGCCTGACCCATGCGGATCCGCTTCCACTCATCATATCGCTGTCCCACCTGCAGAGCGCTGTGAAGCACCGCCACACGATCCCCGAACTGGCCCATAAAGGTTTGCATCAACTGAGGCGTCAGGGCGATCTCCGGCACCAGCACCAGAGCAGATTTTCCCATGGCCAGGCAATCCTCAATCAGTCGAAGATACACCATGGTCTTTCCACTACCGGTAACGCCATAGAGCAAACTGATCTTCCCGCCAATATCCAGATGGGGCCGTATCCGCGCATAGGCCTCCTGCTGTTCCTCATTGAGTTCCAAAGGCATGGGCTTTTCCAGTGCATTATATTGGGGCCGCCGAAACAGCTCCCGCTGACTAAGCTCCAGATAGCCTGCCTGTTCCAAGGCACGGATGGTGGCGGCAGAGGCGCCGGTAAAATACTTCAGCTCCTTCACCGAGCAACTCCCCAGCACCAGCAGCATCTCCAACACTGCCTTCTGTATCGGAGCGCGTTTTCTGGTCTGAGCGTAGGCCGCAGCCTCCTCAGAGGACACCGCCAACGAGGCAATCTGTTCCGTTTTGTCATTGACGTTCCGAACCAGGGTACCCTCGGAAATAGCCATATTTTTCTTCAGCAGCAGTTTCAAACCTTTTTCCACAGTCTCTTGCGGCAGCATGCGCTTTAAAACGCTCTCTTCAGCCTGGCCTCCGAAATCCCGCAGGCATTGGAGCAGCTGCCTTGCCTCCGGGTATCGCTCCAGTTTTTCCAGCTCCAAGCTCTCTCCCAGAGCTGTCAGCACCACCTTATCCCGGGCATGGAACCATAGCCCTGCCGGCAACATGGCTCGAACTGCATCGAAAAACGTGCAGAAATACCGCTCCCGCAAAAACGCAGCCAACCGCAGCATGGTTTCATCCAACACCGGTTCCTGATCCAGCACCGATTCCACCATTTTGAGGTTTTTCTTTTCTGTTCCCTGCTCCAGGAACAAGACAATCCCCTCTGTCCGTCGGTTTCCCCGTCCAAAGGGCACCACAACCCGGACCCCAGGTTGTATGCTGTCTTCCAGTGCGTCGGGAACCAAGTAGTCATAGGGTTTGTCGATGGCATACACGGCGGCGGCCACGACAATTCTTGCAATGTTCATATGACCGCCTCCTTCCCATGCGGACAAAAGCCTCCCGTCACAGCCTGAATCAGACCCCGACGCGAGGCAAAGCGGTCCTCCCGCCTATCTTAGCTCAATGCAGATATTCGTCCTTCACATCCGCCGTCAGTTTTCCTTCGGCGATTTCATCAATGGCCTGGCTGACAGGCTTCTTCTCCAGAGGGACCTTAAACTCCTCAGCCTCAATGGCCACCTGACGGGCCCGGCGTGCGATCACATTTACCAGAAGATACCGGCTTTTGACGCTCTTAAGCATCTGCGGTACCGGTGGATACAGCATCATAACGATTCCTCCATTTGCAGTAAATTCATCTTTCGGGCGGCACGCAGTTTCTCCGCCGTCAGGATACAGTCTATATCATTTACGGTACGCTGAAGCGTATCGGAAATTACAATATAATCATAAAGGTGCGCGTGGGCATACTCCCATTTTGCCTTCCCCAGCCGGCGTTCCATATCCGCCTCCGAGGTGTCGCCCCGGCCCCTGAGCCGCTTCTCCAACAAGGAAAAGGATGGGGCCACCAGGAAGATCAGCACCGCATCGGGACAACGCTGCTGAATTTGCAGGGCGCCTTGGACGTCAATGTCCATAATCACGTCCACACCTTTTGCAAGGCATTCCTCCACGGGAGCCTTCGGCGTCCCGTAGTAGTTCCCGGCGTATTCCGCATATTCGTAAAAGGCGCCGGCAGCAGCCATTTCCTCAAATTCCGACCGGTTCTTAAACCAATAGGTCACCCCATTTTGATCTCCGGTCCGCTTGGGTCTTGTGGTGGCGGAAACGGAAAAAAACATCTCGGGATGCCGCTGTCGGACCCCGGCAATGGCGGTACTTTTTCCCACGCCAGATGGCCCTGAAATCACCAGAAGTTTACCCCGTTCCATCTCAAGTCTCCTCCTCCGTCTGCGCCTCCGTCATATCATACCCTGCTCGCTTGGCGATGGTCTCCGGCGGCAGGCCGGAAAGAATCACATGGTCCGTATCCATCACCAGCACAGATTTGGTTTTTCTGCCGCAGCTGGCATCAATGAGCATACTCCGCTCCCTAGCCTCCTGCACCAGACGTTTAATGGGCGCCGCATCCGGCGATACTACCGTCAGCAACCGGTCCGCCGAAATCATATTTCCAAAGCCAATGTTCATCAGCTGCATACGTTCAGCTCCTATTCG
>CBCTLT010000136.1:0-5181 GCA_965147785.1 uncultured Oscillospiraceae bacterium | reverse complement strand
GGTAGGACCGGATATAGTCCGTGTCCTGGGAAAAGCGGTAGTACCAGTCCGTGGCGGCTTGGGGGCTTTGGACGTATTTTTCCGAAAATGTGGCCCGGACCTCATGGGGGAAGGGGGTCAGCAGACCCATAAGCTTGGTGTCGAAGAGATCCCGGGCGGTGATATTGTCATCGCAGAGACCCCGGGCCACCGCGTCCTCCAGAAGGTCGGAGAGTATGGTCTCCAGATCCTCCGGCAGGGGACCCTCGGAAGGCGTATAGTCGTCCAGAGCCAGAAGTCGGTTCACCAGAAAGGTCCAGTCCGCAGGAGCGCAAAGTCCCCGGTTGATGGCATAGCAGGCCAGAGCGTCGATATAAGCGTTTGTATTCATAGCGAAACCTCCAGTTCCACGCCGCCCAGGGGACGGATGGAGAGAATATGGCAGGCGCCGGTGCCCAGTGCGCCGTCAATACCGGCCCGGAAGGACTCCAGCTTGTTTAGGGGCACAAAGGCCTGGGCGGTGCCGGCAAAGCCGCCGCCGTGGACCCGGAATGCGCCTTCTCCCTCCAGATAGTGCTCACAGAGGGCCAGGGTCAGGGCCATGGCCTGCTCCTCCACCGCACCGGCCGGGGAGACGTTTTGCAGATACATAAACGAGGAGCGGCCGGATTCCCGAATCACGGCGAGGAAACGCTGGAAATCTCCGGCCTTCAATGCCTCGGCGGCCTCCGGGACCCGGCGGTTTTCCTGATAAAAATGGATGGCCCGCAGCACGGCTCGGTCACCGCATTTTTCCCGCAGCAGGGGAATATGGGCATAGAACTCCGCCTCCGGCACCTGGCTGAGGACCTCCTGGCCGAACTGGGCGGCCACGGAGCGGCATTCCAGGGGAATGGCGGCGTATTCGTCCGTCAGATCCGCATGACTGGCCCGGCTGTCGATGATGCAAAGGGCGTAGCCCGTCCGGGAAAAGTCAAAGTCCAGGGGGGTCACCAGGGGATGGTCGTTGTCATAAAAATCAATCTCCACCAGATTGCCCACGGAGGAGGCCATCTGGTCCATGAGGCCGCAGGGCTTGCCGAAGAATACGTTTTCCGCGTACTGGGCGTACTGGGCAATTTCCGGCGGGGTGGCCTTGCCGTCATAAAACAGCCCGTTGAGGATGGTGCCAATCAGCACCTCAAAGGCCGCCGAGGAGGACAGACCGGAACCGGGCAGGACCTGGGAGGTCACATAGGCGTTGAAACCGGTGAGCTTGCAGCCAAGGGCTTGAAATTTGGCCGCCACGCCCCGGATCAGGGACAGGGTGGTGCCGTATTCAGCTTCATTTGGTGAAAGATCCTGTAAAGACACCCGGCACATGGGATAGCCCTGGGATTGAATACAGATTTCATCGGTGCCGTTGAGGCCCACCGCGGCGATGGTATCCAGATCCACGGCAGCGGCCAAGACTTTGCCCCGTTGGTGGTCGGTGTGATTGCCGCAGATCTCGGTGCGGCCGGGGGCGGAGAAAAAGCGCTCCGGCACGGCATGAAATACCGACCGGTATTCCTCGATCAGGTTGGCGATGCGCACCTGATCGGTACATTGCATGGCAGTTGGCATATCAATTCCTCCCGTTTCTACGTTCTGCCTATACAATACAATGTTTTGAAGAAAAATGGAAGGGCAAACTGCATGAAATCTGCAGGAAATCCGGCTCTGGAACGCCGGGCTTTACAGGAGTCAAAAAATCCGGTACAATTAATTAGGATACGAAGGAGGGAACGGTATGGAAACAGTATTTTTCGCGGGAATCTGTATCGTGCTGGCAGTGGTGACTGTGGGAATCTACTGGCGCTGGCAGCGGGAGAAACGGGAACTGCTGCAGCGGCAGGAGGCGTTGGCCAAGGAAAGCCTGACCAAGGACAGCGCCATACGGGATCTGTTTTTCACCCGGGTGGTGACGGGAGGTTATTTCACGGATGCGGCCCATCTGACAGAGGCCGGAAAGGCTGTGGGGGTAGAATTTCCCTATGACGTCTTCCTGGTGGTGACCGCCCGGCTGGAGACCTGGGGAGAACTGTTTCAGCAGGGACAGATGGATCGACTGGATCTGAATTTTATTCTGCGAAATGTACTGCAAAATAGTTTTCCAGGCAAAACGGAGGCTGCGGATGTCAGTGGAACCATGGTGGCAATCCTGAACATGGAGCAGCTGCCGGAATCCGGCCTGCGAGGGCTGGTCCAGGATGCCAGAAGGGCTCTGGAGGTACTGGAGGCGGAGTTCGGAATCACCATTACCGTTGCCATCAGCCGGGTCTATCACAGTCCCATGGATCTCAGCGAGGCATTTTTGGACACCCAGCATGTGCTGGAATACCGGCAGCTCATGGGGGAGGATTATCCGGTTACCACCTATGAGGAGCTGACCCACCGATATATCCGCCAGTCCGGTACATCCTTTCTGGAAATGGAGAAACGCCTGCTGGGCTGTGTGCGGAACGCGGACTTTTCCGGCATGCGTGTGGTGCTCCATGAGTTGATTTCCAATGAGTTTGGCGAGACAAAACCCACGGTGGATATCTTCCGGTTTCGCGTCTATGGCGTTGTCAACACGCTGCTGTATCTTATGAACGATATTCGATCTGTGGTGGGAAATGAGCTCGTTGAAGAGCTTGACCCTGGCCCGCGATTAACTTCCGCCAAAACACTGTCAGATATTGTCCGGGAGATGGATGATATTCTCGACAGTCTGGAGGCGCGGGTAGCCCAAAAGCGTCAGCCTACGCCTCCTGCCTGGGTGGAACGGGTGCGGACCTTTGTCTGTGAGAATTTTCGGGATCCCAATCTCACGGTGTCCTATACTGCCGACGAATTTGGCATGACGCCTACCTATTGTTCCAAGGTGTTTCGGGAGCAATTCGGCATTCGGCTTTTTGATTTTATTCAGCTTCAGCGGCTGGAGGCGGCCAAGGCACAGATGTCCTCCGGAAAGAGTCTCAAGGAGATCGCGGAGGAGGTGGGCTTCAGCAGCGCCCTGACCATGTCCCGGGCCTTCAAGCGTTACGAGGGCGTGTCTCCCAGCAACTTCCGGGAGCAGATTTGAAAGATAAAAGAAATCCCCAGATTTTTGGACATTATGCCTAAAAATCTGGGGAGCTTTTTGCGGGCTTACTATGCAAAAACGTATAAGAATAAGGAGATTTTGTGTTTTTGATAATCCACCTTGCTTTTTGGAAGTTGAGGCTGGAAGGGGAATCGGGTATGATGAAATTAACCCAATAGAATAGGAGGAAAAACAATGAAAAAGAATTTGTTGACCATCTTGCTGGCTCTGGCCATGCTCCTTTCCCTCCTGGCCGGCTGTGGCGGCGAAACATCCCAGGCGGAGTCCAGCGCAGAAACTGCCGCTTCGGAAGAATCCGCTGCCCCTGCACCGGAGACGTCGGAGGCCCCGGAAACTCCGGCGGAGGCATCCACGGTGGAGCCCGGCTCTGCGGTGGAGGATTCCACGGCCGAGGAGATGTCCGACCGGCCTGAGGTCACCTATCCCTTGGTAGAAGAGACCGCTACCTTGACCTATTGGCAGGCCTGGCCCCCCTTCCTCAATGAGATCTCCGAACCCCAGGATGCAGCTATGTTCCAGAAACTAGAAGAGGCCACTGGCGTTAAGCTGGAGATCACCGCGGTGAGCACCGAGACGGCGGCGGATGACTTCATGCTCCGCTGTGCTTCCGGCGACCTCACCGACATGGTGCAAAACGGTGCGACCCAGTATACCGGCGGTGGCGCCAAGGCCATTGAGGACGATGTGCTGATGGATCTGCTCCCGCTGCTGGAGGAATACTCCGTCCATTACTGGGAGATGATGAACTCCGATCAAAACATTTACAAGAACATCGTCAACGATGAAGGCCAGGTTCCGGCGCTGATCGGCATGTATACCGACTACTACTACACCGACCAGGGCTTCTGGATTCGCCAGGATATTCTGGATGAGGTGGGCAAAGAGGTCCCCACCACCATTGCAGAGCTGGATGACGTGCTGGCAGCCTTCAAGGACCACGGCATGACCGACGGCTTGGTGGTGCTGTTTGAGGGCAACTGCGACCTGCTGGCCCGGGCTTATGGCGCTGTGGACAGACTGGTGGACGGCGAGGTAGTCCCCATGGCCCTCACGGACAACTACAAGGACTACATGAAGAAGATGAACGAGTACTATGAGGCCGGCTATATCAACGTGGACTTTGTTACTTACACCACGTCCAACACTAAGCCCCCGCAGGATGTAATTTTGAGCGACATGGGAGGCATCTTCAATGAGGACGTGGCCGCCATTGCCGGCTACTACAACATGACCACAAATCCCAATTTTGAGCTGGCGCCTCTTGGACAGATCCGGCTCAACGAGGGCGATGAGCTGAACTATGGCTTTATCGGCGTCAAGGCTGCGGATAAGTACTCCCTGTCCATTTCCACCCAGTGCTCCGATCCAAAGCTGGCGATCCAGTACATGGACTACCTGTTCTCCGACGAGGGCTTCGAGCTGGCCAACTACGGCATCGAGGGTGAGACCTTTACCAAGAACGGCGATGAGTATCAGTTTACCGATCTGATTCTCAACAATCCCCAGGGCTTTGACTGGCAGCTCTGCCAGAGCCTGTACATCAACCCCGGCTTCCCTTGCCTCACTGATCTGAGCATTCAGGAAATGACCTATAATGAGGCGCAGAAGGCAGCGGTTCCCACCTGGGTAGGCGCTTACGACAGCGCTGACGAGACCGTACCCAACCAGAACTGGCTCTCCTGCACCACCGAGGAATCCCAGCAGCGGGCAGATCTCCAGACCGATATCGAGACCTATCAGGGAGAAATGCGTTTGAAGTTCATCACTGGCCAGGCTGACATCGACGCCAGCTGGGATGAGTACTGCGCCACACTGGAATCCATGGGCATCCACGAGATGGAAGCCATTAACCAGGCAGCAGTGGAACGCTATCTGGCGAAGTAATCCTTTCCTGCGAAATGTGTCCTGTTCCATACAGAAACCGCCGTCCCCAAGCCAGGGACGGCAGTTTCTGCTCGTTTCGGATTTTGATAGTCCAAGATTGGATTTTGTAAATTGTGAATTGGGTAAAAATGTTGTATTGTAATCTGTGAGCACAGAACACATTTACCAAGGAGGAAACCCAATGAGAAAGAAAGTAATATGTCTGCTCC
>CBCTLT010000135.1:0-5207 GCA_965147785.1 uncultured Oscillospiraceae bacterium | reverse complement strand
AGGGCGGTACGAAGGATCTTCTTTGTCTCGCCGGAATAGCGCTTGCTGGTGGTTTGATACAGTCGTGCATAATATGCTACCTGCATCATATTGTCCACGAAGGCCGGCGTAGGTGTTTTGCTTTCTCCCACCAGAATGCGCTGCAGGGCAGAACTATAAATGGTTTCGTCCGCAGCATGCGCAATCTCTGCAAAGCTGGTTGCAAGCTGCAAAGATGGCAGTTTCAGACGGCTTTCTTTTCGGAGAATCGCATCCCAAGTGGGGATAGGCTCCAGCATATGCGTAGAGTTGAGACGCCGCATGGCCGTTAGTATTGCTTCCTGCTCTGCGCGATAAGTGCATAAAGCTGAAAATCCGCCGATACTCCTCAACATAGGAGCTTCGCAGTGCGGTTTCCAAATTCTCGCGGTGAATACTACTGGTATTCAGCCCGGAAAGCGGTTCCCGATAGCCGCTGTGATTCTGAAGAAAGGAGGCTGCCTCGGACAATGTCCGTTTTCCCATCAATTGCCGGTAATCCTCACTGGTCATGCGGCGGCCATACATGGCGTGGACCTTTGCTGACACAGCATAATAAGACCCGGCCATTTAATCGACCGCCTTTCCGACAATCCGGTCAAAAATCGCCTCGACCCATTGATCCTTTCTGGATTGGTAAATGTTTTCAACCTGATCGAGTTTCTTTTGAAGGCGTTGATCTAGCGCTTCCAAATGCTTCGCGCTTTTCTCACGCTCTGTTTCCTGGAGCTTCTGCAAATATGCTTCCGCTCGTTCCTGATATTGTTTACGGAGCCCATCAATCTCTGATTCAATGGATGCCTCCATATTTTCCTGCTGCACCTTTGCATGCTCAGCAAGCGCTTGAGCTTGGTGCTCTGCAGCAATTATTTTTTGAATCAGATCTGCTTGATTCAAATGAATCCCTCCTTTATTCAGGAAACTGGCAGGATGCGCTGCATTTTCTTCCTGCTGTTTAAACACATTATAAACCTATCGTTTCAAATTACAAGTAGCACAAAGTATATTTGTCAACCTTTTGCGCACAGAAAATTGTGCATTCTGCGCAGATTTTTATGTTTCTGATTTCAGTACGTACAATTTTTTTAAAGATATGTATACGAAGTTTGGCAATTTTAGCGCAGAAAGGACCTATCAGAAAAATATCGTTCAGAAACGCCCTAAAATGAAGATGAAAAATCACTTCCCAAACGGCGAAAGCTTATGTATAATAGGATTTACTGAAACAATCTGCACCACTTTGGCGACACCGATGGGGCAGGGAATGCTGTGGCATTCCAGCTTTGAATTGCTCAGTATACGCTGCGAGGCAGCGATCATTTATCATTTGGAGGGAATAGCATGGATCAGCGATCAAATAAGCTACTGAAGCTGCTGGAAAGAAATTGCACCTATGATCAGGCGCAGCTGGCCGCTATGTGCGACACCACAGAGGAGGACGTGGCTCTGCGGATTCGCAGTCTGGAGGAGGAAGGCGTCATTCTGGGCTATAAGGCCATGGTGAACTGGGAAAAGACCGCAGTAGAGTCTGTGGAAGCCCTGATCGAGGTCAAGGTTACGCCGCAGCGGGACCAGGGGTTTGACCGTATCGCGGAGCGCATCTATCAATATGAAGAGGTGGAAAGCTGCTATCTCATGTCCGGCGGCTATGATTTGACCGTGATTCTTACAGGCCGGACTCTGCGGGAAGTGGCGTTGTTCGTATCTCAGAAACTTTCCACCATTGAAGGCGTCACCTCTACGGCTACCCACTTTATTCTCAAAAAATATAAGCAGCAGAATGTGATTTTCGCCATCTCCTTGGGCGTTGGCGAACCGGATTTTCAGACGCCTTGGCATATTCGGGATGCCGGCATCTACTCCTTGGAAAAGGGCTTTACCAAGTATACATCCAACGCCGGCATGACGGATCTGCGGCGGGAAATCTGCAACTATCTGGAGCGGAGATTTGGCCTGAAGTACCATTATGACAATCAGGTGCTGGTGACGGTGGGCGGCAGTGAGGCCATTGATCTGGCTATTCGGTGTATCACCAATCCGGGAGACGAAATCCTGGTTCCGGAGCCCAGCTTTGTCTGCTACGGACCCATTGCATCTTTGGCCTCTGGGGTCCCGGTGCCCATTCATCTGGTGGCGGATAATGAGTTTCGGCTCAGTCCGGAACAGCTGGAGGCGGCCATCACCCCCAAAACTAAGGCTCTCGTGATGCCCTATCCTTGCAATCCCACCGGGGGCATTATGGAAATGGAAGACCTGAAAAAACTGGTTCCCATTCTGAAAAAGCATAACATCATCGTGATTTCCGATGAGATCTACGCGGAGCTGACCTATGGGCCACGGCACGTTTCTATGGCGAACATTCCGGAAATGTACGACCAGACCATTGTGGTCAACGGCATGTCCAAGTGCTACTCCATGACGGGCTGGCGTCTGGGCTATGTCTGCGGACCTGAGCCTCTGATCGCACAGATGACTAAGATCCATCAATACGCCATCATGTCCGCTCCTACCACCAGCCAATACGCAGCCATTGAAGCGCTGCGCAACGGCGACGAGGACATAGAGGCCATGAAGGAAGAATACGACGGACGCCGGAGATATCTGGTTGACGGCCTGCGGAAGCTGGGGCTTTCCTGCTTTGAACCCAAGGGGGCCTTCTATGTATTCCCCTCGATTCAGTCCACAGGCCTGTCCTCAGAGGAGTTCTGCGAGCAGCTGCTGATCCAGCAGAAGGTGGCCTGTATTGCCGGCAATGCCTTTGGAGAGAGTGGAGAAGGCTATGTGCGGATGTGCTATGCCGCCAGCATGGAGAATCTGCAGGAAGCCCTGCGGAGAATCGGTCTGTTCCTAGAAAGCCTGAAAAAGAACTAAAACGCCAGTATAAGGACATGTACGCCATGTCCTTATACTTATATGAACAAGGAGACTGGTATGAAATATATTTTGATCATCGGAGACGGCATGGCGGACAATCCTGTGTCGGAACTGGGTGGAAAAACGCCACTGGAATATGCTTCGATTCCCAACATGGATCGTCTGGCAGCCCAAGGAATCCTCGGGTCCACTGTGAACTGCCCGGAGGGCTTGCCGCCCGGCAGTGATACAGCCATATTGTCCATATTCGGTCAGGACCCACAACGGTGTTACACCGGCCGGTCTCCACTGGAAGCGGCTGCCTCCGGAATTCAGCTGAATCCAGGTGACGTCAGCTATCGCTGCAATATGATTACTCTGGAGGATACAGCGGTACCCTATGCAGAAAAAAGGATCCTATCCCACTCCGGCGGTTCCATTGATGGGGCAAGTTCCAAGAAACTGGTGGAGGATTTGTTTGCGGACCCAGAGTTTTCCACGCTGGCCAAACAGGTGGGGATGCGGATATATCCAGCGGACTCCTTCCGGCATATCGCGGTGCAAACCCAGGCGGATATTCAAGGCATTCGACTGATTCCGCCCCATGACCACCTAGGAGAGGTGATTGGACCGCTTTTGCCCTCGGGCTGTGAAAACGCGGAAAAACTGCTGGCGCTGATGGAACTGTCTCATCGAGTATTGGATCAACATCCCATCAACCAGCAGCGCAGGAAGGACGGGCTTCTGCCAGCCAACGGCGTTTGGTTCTGGGCAGAGGGCAGCAGCGTTGCCCTGCAGAATTTTCCAGAGCAGTACGGACATCACGGGACTGTCATCTCCGCGGTGCCCCTGTGCCAGGGGATTGCGGCACTTACCGGCCTTTCCTTCACGGAGGTGGAGGGTGCCACTGGAGAACTGGAGACCAATTACGAGGGGAAAGTGGAGGCTGCACTGGCAGATCTGCAAAAGGCGGGTAATGATTTTACAGCCATTCATGTAGAGGCTCCCGATGAATGCACCCACAACGGAGATCTTCCGGGTAAGCTGCAGGCCATCGAATGGCTGGACAGCAGGGTCGTGGGACCCTTGACAGCATCGCTGGACCGGCAGGGAACGGATTATCGAATTTTGATTCTTTCCGATCATAAGACGCTGATGTCTACCAGAGGCCACGACGGAGACCCGGTGCCATTTTTGTTGTACGACAGTACCAATCCAGTGGGAAGCGGTCTGAGCTATACGGAGAAAAACGGCCTCCAGGGTCCTATGCTGGAAGCTGGGACGGCTCTGATGGGTTTGCTCTTTGAAAAGGGGGGCCAGGATGCATAACTGCTTTCACGCGGCAGACATTTTGCTGCCGGAAAAAGTCTCCATGAAGAAGTGGGCCTGCGTGGCCTGCGATCAGTTTTCCTCTCAGCCCGAGTATTGGAATCAGGTGGAACAGTTTGTGGGGGATGCACCATCTACACTGCAGCTCATCATTCCGGAGGCCTATCTTAAGCAGGGAAAAACGGAGGGGCGGCTGGAACGGATTCATCAAACCATGGAGCAATACCTTCAGGCCAAGCTGTTCCGAACCTACCGGCGGAGTTTCATCTATCTGGAACGCACGTTGGAGGACGGATCTATTCGTCATGGCCTAGTGGGTCAGATTGATCTGGAGGAATACGATTTTGATCCGGCTTCGGGGGCTAAGATCCGGGCCACTGAGGGAACCGTCCGAGAACGCATTCCGCCCAGAATGAAGCTGCTGGAGGGAGCAAAGCTGGAGTTTCCCCATGTGCTGTTGCTCTGCGACGACAAGCAGGACCGGATCATGGAGGCCGCCCGTATCGCCAAAGGAGATTTGGCCTATGACTTTGATCTGATGGAGGATGGGGGACATATTACTGGATGGATTGTCTCCGGTCTTGGTGTGGGGATCGTCAACAGTGCCGTCTCCGATTATATTTCGGAAACTGCCCAAGCGCAGCATGGCCAATCCACTATGGCCTTTGCTGTGGGGGATGGGAACCACTCGCTGGCCTCCGCAAAGGCCTGCTGGGACGCCCTGAAGCCCACGCTGTCCCCCGCAGAGCAGTTGGAGCATCCTGCTCGTTACGCCCTGGTGGAGTTGGAAAATATTCACGATCCAGCTATCACCTTTGCGCCGATCCATCGGGTATTGAAGGGAATTTCCCTTTCGGCCGTGGAAGCTGAACTGGCGAAAATCTCCGGGCCAAATGGGTATCCCATTATATTGGTTGCGGAGGGAACGGAAAAAACGGTATATCTGGATCGCAGCCTGAGCCCGCTGGCGGCAGGAATTTTACAGGTTGTGGATGCGTTGCTGATAA
>CBCTLT010000134.1:0-5212 GCA_965147785.1 uncultured Oscillospiraceae bacterium | reverse complement strand
CCTTTACCAGCTCGGTGATCTGGGTACGGCACATATGCCGCACCTGGAGCCGCAGCATTTCCCGGATCATGGCCTTTGCCATGATCTGGCCGCCGGTCCCTTTTTCCTTGCAGGGATAAAGCCGGCAGTGCTCCATGCTGCGCTGGGGCACCGGCATATATTCGCCCTGTTCATTTTTCAGGAACTCATAGCCCATATCCTGATAGTCCTTCATTCGGGCGTAGGAGTCCGCAAAAATATCCGTCATTTCCTCCTGGTCGCAGAGACCGTCCCAATACCAGATCAGGTCCTGGATCCAGGATTCCACCTTTTCCTCCGGGAATACGGCTTCAAAATCTCCACCGGACAGTGTCATCAGTCCGCCCCAGAGATCCGGTCCCTTATCCACCAGCAGCACATCCGCGTCCGGCTTTTTTTCCTTGATCCGCTTTGCGGTCCACATTCCAGATGGGCCGCAGCCCACAATCAGTACATCGGCTACAATGTTACGTTCTTCCATCTGTTTTTCCTCCCTGTCTCATCGTTTCCAAAATACCCGGGAAAATGGAAGGCGCTTCCTCCTTAAACGGGTGGACAAAAATAGCCCCAGCCGGACAGCTGCGCTCGCAGAGATAGCAGGTCATGCAGTCGTCTGGATAGGCGATCACCGCCTTACCCTCCCGTAGCCGAAACACATCTAGCGGGCATTTGCTGACGCAGGTGCCGCAGCCGGTACATTTTTTCGCGTCAATTGCTGAGATCATATCCGCACACCTCTTTCAAACGTATTTTTAAGAAAATCATACCATGCTCCGGGGGCATCCCACAAACAACAAAGCTGTGCCGGGCACAACAAAACGTTGTGTCCGGCACAGCAGTTGATATTTAGGGCGTGTTTCAGGTATCCGTCTGGTGTTCCCGGCACCGCCGCAGTTCCTCCTCCACCAGCTTTACAATGTATTTTGTCACAGGGTTTTCCAGTGCCTCCAGCCCATATACGCAGCCATAGGCGATTTCCACCGTGTGCTCCAGCGGTACACGGACTGTGTGGGTTTCCGGCAGGTAGTAGTCCAGGAAATCCGACGTAATCCCCGCCGCCATTCCCTTGGAGATCATATTGCGGCAAAGCTCATAATTTGTGGTATGGACCACCACCTTGGATGCAGCCTCTCCCAGCAGGTGCTCCATCATAATGGTTTCCGTATTGTGGAGCGCCACCGGAATGTTCGCCAGTTCTTCCAGGGAAACGGCAGCCTTCTTTGCCAACACACTGTCCTGCCGGACGTTCAGCATCAGCCTGTCCCGCAGCTTCGGTTCAAAGCACACAGAAGGATCTTTCAACCGCTGCGTCTCCCGCAGCAAAAAATCCGCAATACTGAGAATCCCAATGGCATTGCCTCCCAGTTCCACTTCGTCGGCAATTTTCGGAGGCAGCATCTCAATCACATTGAACTTGACCGTAGGATACTTCTGATACAGGGACAGAAATATCTTAGGCAGCAGGGTAATGCAGATCACAGGCGTGGCATAGATCACATAATCGGTTTCTTCCAAGGACGAGGACTGATACTGATTGATATCCCGCAGCATGGACGCATAACTGCCGCAAATCTCTCCAGCATGCTCCACCACTTTTTTCCCAATGGCGGTGAGCTCTATGGCGTTATTCCTCCGCAGAAACAGCGTCACATCCAGCTCCTTCTCCAGGTTATTGATGATCCGACTGAGGCCCTGCTGGGTAATATACATCTGCTCCGCTGCACGGCTAATGGACTGAAGCTCCACCACCTTCAGCAGATATTGCAGATCTGTCAATCTCATGTTCCCGCTCCTTTCCACACCGCTGGTATTCCCTGTTTTTACGAAAGCCGCATATCGCACCATGAGATGAGATCCTGGAACACCTCTTCCCGATTGGTCTCATTATGCATCTCATGCCGGCCTCCGGGATACAACCGCAGCGTCACGTCCTCCACGCCGGCTTCCATCAAAAGATCATATACCGCCCGGACCCCTTTTCCGTAATTCCCCACCGGGTCCTTGTCACCGGAGTAGAGATACACTGGCAGATCCTTCCGCATTCGCTGGGCCCAGTCTCGGGTATTGACATGGGTATGGGCCGTCAACAGGTCCCGATAGGCGGATACCGTAAAAGAAAACGTACATTTCGGATCCTGGTCATAGGCTGCCCAAACCGCAGGATCTCTGCTGAGCCAGACACTGGGAGACCCGGAATCTTCTATGCCTCTGCTATAGGAGCCGGTACTGGCCTTTACCATAAATTTGGAGATATACCGTGGTCCTCGAATGGCAGAAAGCACGCAGGCTAGCCCTTTGCCAAACTGCATCAGAAATCCCGGTCCTCCGGTCCCGCTGAGCACAAGGGCATCCATGGCCTCCGGATTTTTCTCAGCATACCAGCGTGCAAAGAAGCTCCCCATACTGTGGCCAAACAAGATCAGTTTGCAGCCTGGGTATTTGCTCCTAGCCAATCGGTTCATAGTGTCGAGGTCCTCCAAAAGGAGCTGATACCCGTTTTTCTCCGCAAAAAATCCATAGCAGTCCGGGCTGGTATCCCCATGGCCCAAATGATCGTTTCCACAGACCGCATAGCCCTGGGCCGTGAGCACATCGATCATCGGCTCATACCGGCCAACATATTCACACATACCATGACTGATCTGAATAACCCCCTTGATCTTTGCAGAAATGGGTGTATAGAAATATCCTGCCGCCTGCGTTTCTCCGTCTGCGGAACAAAAGCGAATAGATTCTTTGGTACAGTGCTTCAACTTCAGTCTCCTCCTGTGGTCATTGTAGTTACAGTATACGTCAGGATTTCATTTCCAGCAAGAGGCTTAACTCTTTTTTACGTTTTGAACACAATCTTGAGCATCAATATATAGACCGGGAGAAATAGTTTTAAAAAAGTGTTGACAAACGCTCCTTTCTGGTATACAATATTGAAGCATTAGTTGATATGCTTATATCGCGGGGTGGAGCAGTTCGGTAGCTCGTCGGGCTCATAACCCGAAGGCCGCAGGTTCAAATCCTGTCCCCGCAACCACTAAAAACCACCCATTCCGTAAGGTTTGGGTGGTTTTTTAATACTTTTTTGCACTTTTTTAAAATAAGGCGCTTTGAAAAATTCAACTTTAATTCAACTCGCCTTTCAAATTCATGCTTTCTTTAAGAAAATCTCTGACAATATATCGGCATTACGGCGGTCAGCTTCTTCCATTACATGGGCATAAATATTTGCTGTAGTACTAACCTGAGCATGGCCCAACCGTTTGGATATGCTCACACTGTCAACCCCATTGAAGTACAGCAAAGAGGCCATTGTATGTCGGAAGGCATGGGGATTGATATGGGGCAAACCATGACGCTTGCTGAACTTGTTTAGCCAATCCGTCACGCTGTCCGGGTGCATGGGGTTTCCGTTATCCTGAGAGAACACAAATCCCTGGCTTTGATAGTATTCTCCCAGCCGCAGCCGTTCCCCAGCTTGCCAGGTCCGATATTGGCGAAGAAGCTGCATTGTTTCGTCTGGTAAAGTGATATAGCGCCGGGATCGCTCTGTTTTGGGAGTACTTTCATAGATTCCAATATCCGAGGCGTATAGAATGTTGTTACAGATAAAGATTCTATTCCCTTCAAAGTCAACTCTGTCCCATTTCAAGCCCAGAATTTCCCCGCGTCGTGCGCCTGTGATCAAGAACAAATGAACCAGTGTTTTCCACTTGATTGGCTCCTGTTCCAGTGCATCCCGAATTGCGGCCACCTGTTCCGGCTGGAAGTAGTTCACTTCCTTGTGCTCTACCTTTGGCAGCGTAGCGCGACTAGCCACGTTAAATGGAATTAACCCCTCTTTTACAGCCTGCTCCAGCACTGTGGAAATCAAGCGGTGATGTTCCAAAATAGTCTTTGCAGACAATTTGCCTCCTGTGCGCTTGTTTTGCCCCTTTTGAGACAGTAGCGTGTACAGGTCATTTAAGTGATCGGCCCGCAGTTCTCGGAGTTTGATATGGCCTATCTGTGGATAAATCCGCCCTGTCAATTCCTTGTATCGTACAATGGTGGAGTGCTTCACACCCCGCTGTTCTTTCAGCGCAATTACATAATCACAGTAAGCGGCGAACTTCTGGCGGCTGTCAGAGGTCATGCCCTCCCTGCACTCTTTTTCAAAGGTCGCGGCGAAAGCCTCGGCCTTTTTTCTTGCGCTTTTTTCCGTCCATGTAGGGGAAACCTCAAAGGTGGCTGTCCAGGGCTTAAGCTGTTTTCCATCAATCCCACGGCCACGATGAACACGGATGGAATAAGAAATCAGTTTGCCGGTCTTGTCCCGGCGTTCTTGAATGTTAGCCATCTCGTTCCCTGCCTTCAAACATTTTTTTGTCAAAAACTAGCCCATTTTGTTCCATGTCACTTTGTATTTCGCCTAATGACCGCCATTGCCCCTGATTATCTGGTCGCAGATAAGCGTTTAAATACAACTTGTACAAATGCCTGTAATCCGGCTTGTTTGCATTTCTTTCAGTAAGACTACCCGCAATTTTTTTGATGTAGTCGCTCAACCTCATTTCAAAGATGTCTCTTTTTTTTATATGTTCACGCCCATCCTCTATGTACCCATCACCCGCAGTGGAAAACTGAATCATATAGTACAACAACACCACGAAGTCTGAATCTTCAAGCAAAACATTTAGGGTATCAAGTCCCCAATCCATCTGATTATTGCGTTGCAAGGTCAGTATGGTATCAACAGCTTTCTCGCTTAGTCCTGTTTCATTTTGAATAAATTGAATATCAAAGTTGTGGCAGTCATACTCCCCAAGCAAGTGGCCGATACTGCAACCAAACACTGAGCAAAGAGCGTTCCATTGAGTCATAGTAACCGCAGAAAACGCTTCTTCTCTACCACCTTCCAGCTTCGAAAGAGTGTTTCTCCCAAAAACAGGTAGCCCCTTACGCCTCATGTATTCGAGTAAATTTTCTTGTGTTGATTTTTGCGGATTTCCAAATTCATCTGAGATACTGCAATTTAATCTATACTGCCGAATTCGTTCTCCAATCTTATCATAATCCGGTTTTTTGTATTCCATCATAATCACCGCCACATATTATTCTTTATAATTTGATTTTATTCGTCCCTGTACAAACACATTATACAGTGGTAAACTGTAGTCGTCAAGAGGAAACGCCACAAAAACAAAAGAAAGGAGTGAACCAC
>CBCTLT010000133.1:0-5214 GCA_965147785.1 uncultured Oscillospiraceae bacterium | reverse complement strand
GCTTGAACAATTTCTTCAAAAATATTGTCTAACTTTTCGGGGTCACTTCAAAATCGGTGTGCCCGTTTTAAAATTTACATTACTTTTCGTAGTACCGGTCCAGAGCCGACTGCTGCTGCGCAATGCAGGTGTCGATCCCCATATTCTCTATATTTGCAACATATTCATCCCAAATAGAAATGTCCTCTTCTCCCAAAATGATCTGCAGCGTCACCTGCCCCACATAGGTGGCAATGTCACTGTATGCAGCACTAAATACCGCAGATTCTTCTGTGGTCATCTGGCAATTCATTGGAATGGTGCAGGCGTCATCGGCCATGGACCAGATCTCGCCAGCCTCCCACTGGGCATCGGTAAACTCCTTATACATCCGGAAGTCATTCTGCACGCCCACCAGATTAAAGGTGGTATACTTGGTAATAGCCAGCATATCCGGCATTCCGTCGGGATTGTGCAAAACCAGATCCGTCAGTTCCGGCTCACCCTCTTCATTATATTCAAAGGTCTCGCCCTCCACGCCAAAGTTGGAAAGGAGCTGTCCTTCAGGGCTGTAGATGTAATCCGCCCATCTTGCCACCAGTTCCAAATCCTCACAGGCTGTGGACACGCAGTAGCCGCCACCGGCAGAGGCGCCGCGATCCTGTCCAAAGTGGGTGATGTCGCCCTTCTGCTCCACGGGATCATAGGCGCCCACCAGCACGATCTCGCTGTTATCGCCCACCACGGAGCTGTAGCGGTTCGTGATATCCTGAATGTTTGCACCGAAGAGGCCCATCTGGTTTCCCACCACCAGATCATCCGGCGGCATGGTGTTGCTCTCCACATAGGTGTAGAAATCCTTGTAAATCAGGCCCTCAGCATACCATTTCGCCATGGTTTCCAGATACTTTTTGTAGCCTTCCTCCATGGGACCGTATTTCACTTCCCCATCCACCTGATAGAAGGGTTTGCCGCCATTGACAACCGAGCCGTTGATGCCGAAGCCGGAAGCAAAGAAGTTGCCCTGATAGCTGCCGCTGTTGGAAAGCATCATGGGTGCGCTGGCCCCCAATTCATTTTTAAAAGCGGTAAGCACTTCGTAATACTCGTCATAGGTTTCAGGCCGTTCCATGGAGAGTTGATCCAGCCAGTCCTGACGGATCATCAGGCCGTAATCCGGCAAGCTCGCCTCATGACGAAGGATGGAGAACTGATAGAGATTGCCCTGGTTAGAGGTCAGATCCTGCAGAAATACGTCCTCGCTCATCAACTCTGCCTTGTAGTTGGGCATCCAGGTGTCGATCAGATCGTCGATGGTAATGATGACGCCCTCTTCGTAGGCCGTATCCAGACCGCCCACATAGTTGGTGTCCACGTCATGCATCAGGTCGCAGTAGTCTCCTGTAGCCACCATCAGATTGAACTGCTCCCCAGCCATCTCCGCATTGACCAGGGTGAACTCGGTTTTGACACCGGTGGCCTTCTCCATCTCCTGGAAGAAGGTGGTATCGTCATAGTCTTCAAAAAAGGCGCTGAAGAAGGGGAACCAGCCGTCCCAAATGGTGATGGTGGCGTCACCTTCTGCGATGGGCCAGACCCCAGCACCTTCCGCAAAAGTATCTTCCATGACACTTGCATCCTCAGCGGTGGAGCTTTCCAGAGACGAGTCCGGCATCTCAGCCGGTGCGGACTGCTCCGGCGCGGCTGTTTCCACTGCTGATGTCTGTTCCTCTGAGGCCTGTGATACGTTGCTTTCCTCCTGTGTTCCACAGCCCGCCAAAGCAGCCAGCATGGCGAAAATCAGGACCCAAGCAAAAAGATTCTTTTTCATTTCATCATCCCTCTCAAAATATTTCTTGGTCCAACTCTACTATATAAAAGCACAAACTTTTTGCCAAGTATCAATTACCATCCAAAGCTTTCGTTTTATGCGGATTGTCAAAAAGAGACAGGCTGCAACCTACACAGCCTGTCTCTTTTTTGTTTTCATAAATCTGTTTGCAAAAGCTTTTGCAGCATCTCGGTGGTCTTTTCACCAATCTCTGCAATCTGCGCGCCAGTGGCATTGTCGTAGTGGATGCCGCAGACCACGCAGACCCGTTCTCCGATTTTCTCCGACAGCGCTTTCGCCCATGGCTCGGAGATATACTGGTCCTTGTGGCCGGGAAATGTAAGGGTCTCCGGCGGTTTTCCTGGTTCAGCCACCGATACTGCCCCGATATGACGTTTGCAGCCGCCGGTCAGCAGCACATGGATTCCTTCATCCAGCCGTTCCGCCTGAAGGTGGATAGGCCAACCAAACAGAGAGATCTCCCACTCTATCATGACTCCATCCCCGTCCATTCCGGGACCTGGGCCAGTCCCAACTGTCCCAGCACTTTCCCTGCCACATGCCGGTTCACGTCCTCTATGGTTTGGGGATGGTTATAATAGGCCGGCACTGGAGGGATCACTACAGCCCCCAACTCGCTGGCTGTTGCCAGGTTCCGCAGGTGCAGCGTTCCAAAGGGACACTCCCGAGGTACCAGGATCAGCTTTCGCCGTTCCTTCATTGTCACATCTGCCGCCCGCAGCAGCAGCGTATCGCAGTAACCGGACACCACCCCTGCCAGCGTCTTCATACTGCACGGAATGATGACCATTCCCAACGTCTGAAAACTGCCGCTGGCAGGACCTGCACCATAATCCGTATTTTCATAGAGCCGGGTACAGCAGGCTTCCAGATCAGATCTTGTCATCTGCGCCTCATGTTCCAGCGTCAGTTCTCCGCACTGGGAAAGTATGACATGGGTCTCTATATCCGGCATGGCCCGAAGCTGCCGCAGCAGTTCCACTGCCAATGGCGCACCGGATGCGCCGGTGATCCCCACCAGCAGCCGTTTTGCTCCCATGAACTCACATCCTTCCGAATATCAGTCAAAATCGTAATCCGGCAGCCAATGCCGCGGGTCCACCTCCAGGAACGGCGCCCGGCGGAACCGTTCCTTTTGGGCATAGGGTACGGTGCAGTCATAGATGGTCTTGCAGGAAATCCCCTTGTCCAGAATGGAAGGATCATACTCCGGCGCTGCACTGGGGTCCAGGGGATGGCAGCGAACGCCCGGAATGGTGATAATATCCCGATCTCCCTGGAACCGGGTATTCATGGCCCAGAGCACATCGTCGGTGTCGAAAATGTCCACATCCTCATCCACCAGGATTACATGCTTGAGCTCCGTAAAGGCGGAGAACGCCAGCAGCGCCGCCTGACGTTGGCGGCCCTCATCCGATGGCACATTCTTGGCCATTTGGAGAATCGCCATATACTTTCCGCCGCCGGAGGGATGGGCATAGACATTCCGAAGCCGTCCCGGCATAGCCTTGTCCACCAGGCCAAAGATACTGGCCTCCGTGCAGATTCCCACCATGTTCACATGCTCCGCACTGGGCCCGATGCAGGTCTGCATAATAGGATTCTTCCGATGAGTGACGGCCGTAACTTTGATGACCCAGCAATCTCCGCTGGCAACACCAAGATACCCCGGGAACTCCGGCATGGCATAGCCGCTGCCGGTATTCTGATCCTCCTGGATTCTCCTGCCAGGGATCACCTCGCCCTCAATGACATATTCTGCGTTGGCAATGGCCCGTTCGTTTACCGTCAGGCAGCGCGTCAGCTCCACAGGCTGCCCCCGCAGCGCTCCCGCAACGGAAAGTTCGTCATAGCCCAGAGGGGTTGTAGGCGGCTCAAAGCAGGACCCGATCTCAATGGCCGGGTCCACCCCGATGCTGACGGAAATAGGCAGCGGCTTTCCCAGCTGCTCCGCCCGCTCCGCCATAGCGCCGATATGCCGGGCGCCGGGGGTAAAGAAAATGGACAGCTCGTCCCGGCTTTGGATACAGAGCCGATGGATGGTCACATCCGAGGCGCCGGTATCGGGGTGGGTAGCATAGCACATGCCCAAGGTGATATAGGGTCCGGCATCCTTGGGCGTATTGGTGGGCGCAGGCACCAGCTGAAACAGGTCAAAATCCGGATCCATAGCCCGATGCACCACCTCCTGACAGGGTGCTGGCCCCTCCTTCACTACCGGCGGGACGGGATTCGCCGCTGCTTCATAGAGCCGTTTCCCCAAAAGCTTCGGGTCACAATCCAACATAGCCCCCACCCGCTTCCGACTGGCCAAAACGCCGATGGCTACCCGGGCATCCGGATGACCCTTGACACTGTTAAAGATCATTGCAGGGCCTTCCTTGGTGGGCCGTTGTACCGTTCCGCCTGCCCCTACGTACCGATAAACTCCCGCAAGCTCCGCCATGGGGTCCACAGGGACATCCGTTTCCACCAGTTGGCCGGGCATTGTATCCAGCAGTGCCAGGGCACTGCGCAAATCGTTTACCTTCATATTGTCACACTCCACAGGAATTGATTTTATGGCAAGTATATTCTAGCAGTACCACCGGAATGGCGCAATTCTGATTCTTCCTGCAGCTATTCCGCCGGGGAATCAATTTCCGTCGGCCGGTTATTCTCAACAAATTCCCAAAAAGACTTTGCCAGCTTGGAAAGCCCCCTGTCCTTCCGACGCACCAGGCACACCGTGCTCTCCACCAGTGGCTTGATGTCAATGCACACCACATCCGGATTGGCGATATAATCCGTGTGCCGCTTCATCAGCAGCGCAACGCCCATATTTTGTGCCGCCAATTCCACAATGTTTTCCGGACGGTGTCCCGTATAGGCAATGTTGGGCACAAAGCCTGCGCCCCGGCAAAGGGTACTATAAAGATGATGGAAGCCAGTCTGTTGATCCAGGAACAGCAGCGGTTCCTGTTTTAGGTCCTCCAAGGCGACCCCACTGCGTTCTGCCAATGGATGGCTCTTGGGCAAAACTGCCACCAGGTTGTCCCGGCACACTTCCAGATACTCCATCCCTTCCTCGTTCTCCAGGCCCCGGCGGTAAAATGCCAGTTCGCTTTTTCCACTCTCCAGCAAGGTTCCTATTTCCTGCCGCTCGCTTTCCATGACCTCCAGCGTCACCTGGGGATGTTCCCGCTGAAACTTGGCCAGCAACCCTGTAATATTGTATTGAGCCATGACAGGGATAGATGCGATGCTCAAAATCGTTTTCTCCCGGCCGGACTGCTTATCCGCCACCACCCGGATTTTATTCTTCAGTTCACTGGCCTGGGCAGCCAGCGGCAGGATCTGCGCCCCCGCCGGGCTCAGCGTTACATTTCTGGAGTTCCGTATCA
>CBCTLT010000132.1:0-5245 GCA_965147785.1 uncultured Oscillospiraceae bacterium | reverse complement strand
ATGGCATTCATGGAGACCCAGAGCAGGAAAACGCTGGCTGCTTGGGCGGTTTCCTTTGCAGCCCAGCGGTATCTACCCATCTGTGAATCCGGGCTGCCGGAGGATACCAGCCTGGCTGACGCCGTGACAGCCTGCCGGGCGTATCTGGCGGGAGAGAGGAGCCTGAAGGCGGTAAAGCCCTGTTTGAAGGCCGCAGTGGATACAGCACGAGGGCTGGAGGATAGACCTGTGATCCAGGCGGCAGCCCGGGCAGTGGCAACGGCCTGCGGGACGATTCAAACGCCCACCAATGCGCTGGGATTCTTGTTTTATGGTGCAGCGGCTTCCGCCTATGCCCAGGTGGGATTGCAGGCTGAAAAAGAGACCTATGAAGCATTGGCACTGCGAGAGTTTCAAGAGGCTTATGATAGCCTCCAGGCTGTGGCGGTGCCGGAGGAGGAAGATCCGGCAAAACTGAACTGGAACTGCTGATGTGGTCCTTCAGCGTGTCAGTAAATGGAATCGGCCTTTCCCGCCGTGTAAACAAAACTAGGGCGTGCTGCAGAAAAGCTCTTGCAGCACGCCCTGTTCCATTTTGCGGGGATAATTTACAGTGAGTAGTCCCGGTTGTCGTACTTGGTGAAGTCCACATGAAGCGGTTTCGGCGGCACACGGCGCAGCGGCGCATACCGAAATTTTCGGCAGCTGTGTGCCTGGGGGACAATGCCTCGTTTGCTGCATATGTACTGGCCGGTTTCGGCCGGTGCGGAAAAACGACAATAGCAGCAGCGGGGCTCGATATGTTTGCGGAATAGCATGATTTTGCCTCCTGGCTTTCGAGTGTATAAAGAACGAAAATTGGATTCTACACCATTATACACGTTTTTGTTGACGATTTCCATAGCACTTTAACAAGATTCCCATAGAAATTGCCGTTAAAATCAGCCAGACCACCATTGCGGTGGCAGTGGAGACGGTAAGGGCGCGGTGGAAATTCAGTTCCGCCAAAGTACTGACTTGGGTGGCCAGATACTCTGACACCGGCACATCCCAGCCCAGCAATTGGGAGACACCGTAGATCAGTCCCGCGGAGATCAGACCATGGAGCAGCTTGCCGAAGAAATAGGTTTTGGTGGAAAGGCCGCTGCTGCCGATAAAGGAGAGCACCTGGCAGTGGACGGATAGACCGGCCCAGCCTAGAATAAAGGCGGCCATACAAAGTCTGTCGCCCATGGCTCCAGCCATATCCCGAAGACTCCATACGCCGGAGGTCATTTCAATGGCACCGGTGAGCAGGCTTTCCGCCCAGGCCTGCTGCATCCCGAAGCCCCGAAGCAACCAGGTAAGTACGGCGGCAAACAGGGAGATAATCCCGGTGTAGAACAGGAGCCGGATCAGCACGGTGAAAAAGATCACAAAGCCGCAGATGCTCAGCGTGGCAGAAAATGCGTTTTTGACGGAGCCGGTAAAGGCCTCCGCAAAACCCACCGTCCTGATTTCATGGCTGCGGCTGGGCTGCCGGTCGGACTCTTTGCCGCCATAGAATCGGAAGATCAGCCCTACCAGGATGGAGGCGGCTACATGGGCTCCATAGAGCCAGAGTCCGGCGGAACTGCTGGAGAAGATGCCTGCGCCCACCACACCCAGAATAAAGGCGGGTCCCGAGTTGTTGCAGAAGCTCAGTAGCCGTTCGGCCTCCTTCCGGCTGCACTGCCCTGACTGATAGAGTTCAATGGCGGTCCGGGCGCCTACGGGGTATCCGCCCACAATACCCAGGAGAAAGGCCCCGGCACAGGCGCCGTTGACACGGAACAGGGGATACATCCACCGCTGCAGCAGATTGCCGATGCCGCTGATGAGCCCCAGTTCCACGCACAGCGTGGAGAGGACAAAAAAGGGAAACAGGGACGGAAGAATCACATTCAGACAGAGCTCCACGCCGTCCCTGGCCGCGGCGACGGATTGGGCGGGGAGCAGCACCAACGCGAAGAGCATCAGCAGAAGGCCGACTCCGAAAATTCCATCCCGCAGTTTGGGACGTGACAATACCCGACTCATACAGATCACCTCAGAAAAAGATATGCGTGGCAGTGCTGGAACTTGCTCTTTCCACATACAATGGAATCGGGGTGACAGTATGAATAAAAGTCCGAAAGAGCCGATCTACCGGGCGGCAGAGCATATGGCGTTGCCCTCGGAGGTGATCGGCGCTTCACAAATCGAGATTACCGGGTACCGGCAGATCCTGCTCTGCGGGCATAAAGGGATCCGGCAGTATGGAGAAACGGAGATCATTGTGGATATGCGGGATTGTGCGGTGCGGCTCCAGGGCTGCGGTCTGGGCATCCTCTCCATGTCCAAAACGGAATTGCTGATCAGCGGTGTGCTGGACAGCGTGAGCTTTATCCGATGACGGGGCACCGGTTGCTGGGACTGACGGGTACCGTCACGCTGACCATTGTAGGCGCCTGTCCCGAGGACTGCCTCACTAGGCTTGCCGCCCATAGCGTGGGTTTTCGGCAGCTGCGGCGGATAGACGATTTGACTATCCGTCTGACGGTTTCGGATCGGGATGTGGCTATCGTGCGGCGCTGTGCCCAAAAGGCCATGTGCTTTGTGGAGGTGCAAGAGGCCTCCGGTCTGGTTCCTGCCGTCAGAGCCATGGGATTGCGGGTTTTTTATCCATTGGTGCTGCTGGGAATGCTGCTGCTGGTACTCTGGCTGCAGACCCATATTTTCTTTTTCTCCGTCAGCGGAAATGAAACGGTACCTGCGGAAAGGATTCTGTGGGTGCTGGAGGAATACGGAATCAAATTCGGGGTTCCTGCAGATGCAGTAGATCTCAACGCTGTAAAAAATCAGGTGCTGGCCCAGCTTCCCGAGTTGGGATGGATCACCATCAATACGGAAGGGGCTTCTGCGGAGGTGGTGGTCCGGGAGCGGGCGGAGAAGCCTGCAATCTCCCGAGCGTCCGGTCCAGCCAATGTAACCGCCAAAAAGAGCGGACTGATTACAGAAGTGGAAGTCACCGGCGGTACCCCGCAGGTTCAGAAGGGTAGTATCGTGGAAAAAGGAGATCTGCTGATCTCCGGCATCACCAATTTGGACAAGACCCTGCTGCTGACCAGGGCGGAGGGGGAAGTATATGCCAGAACCTGGAACAGAGTCCAGGCCCTTTCTCCGGAAAATGCGATGGAAAAGATCTATACCGGCAGGGAAACAGTGGGATATAGTATAACAATCGGGAAAAAGACGCTAAATTTCTATAAAACCAGTGGAATTTCCTATGACAATTATGATAAAATAATGGAAAGTTCCGTATTGACGCTGCCTGGCGGATATGCCTTTCCCGTCACCGTGACCAAGATCTGCTTTCGGGAATATACCCTGCAGCCTGTGGGGTGGACAGAGGAGGAGATTCAGGCCCAGCTGGAGCGGGCTGCTCTGACCCAGATCCAGTCGGAGCTGGTGGCGGGAACAATTCTGGACCAGCGCTTTTCATTTTTGGAAAAAGACGGGGCGTTGGAGCTTCAGGGAATAGTAGAGTGCCAGGAAGAGATCGGAACGACAGTTGAAATCAAAGATTGAGGGTAGATTTATGGCGGAAACTTGCATTAGCGCGGAACGGATCGAACAAATCATCAATGTGTTCGGCTCCATGGATGAGAATATTCGGATCATTGAGCAGGAATTTGATGTGAAGATCATCAATCGGGATACGGATCTGAAGATCAGCGGTGACGAGGAGGCGGTGGCGGCAGCAGCGAAAACTGTGGAAGGTCTGCTGCAGCTGGCCTCCAAGGGAGAATCCATTGGAGAACAGAACGTCCGGTATGTGATCGGTTTGGTACGCCAGGGCCAGGAGGAGAAAATTGCTGCGCTGACCAAGGATGTAATCTGTATCACAGCCAAGGGCAAGCCCATTAAGGCCAAGACCCTGGGACAGCAGCAATACCTCAAGGCCATCGCAAGCAACACCATCACGTTAGGCGTGGGACCCGCCGGCACAGGCAAGACCTATCTGGCGGTGGCAGCGGCAGTGGCGGCCTTCCGGGAGCGGCAGGTCAACCGAATCATCCTGACCCGTCCTGCGGTGGAGGCCGGGGAACGGCTGGGATTTTTGCCCGGCGATATGCAGAACAAGGTAGATCCCTACCTCCGGCCTTTGTATGACGCCCTCTTTGAAATGCTGGGCACGGAGAGTTATAACAAATACCTGGAAAAGGGTAACATTGAAGTGGCGCCGCTGGCCTATATGCGAGGCAGAACCCTGGATGACAGCTTTATCATTTTGGATGAGGCCCAGAATACCACCCGGGAGCAGATGAAAATGTTCCTGACCCGTCTTGGATTTGGCTCTAAGATCGTCATTACCGGTGACGTGACCCAGATCGACCTACCTGCGGACAAGGTCAGCGGACTAAAGGATGCGGTCCGGGTGCTGGAGGGAATCGAGGATATTGCCATCTGCCGCCTGACCGCCCAGGACGTGGTGCGGCATGTACTGGTGCAGCGGATCATCAACGCCTATGAAAAAGCAGAGGAAAAACGGGAAAAAGCCAGTAGTGGAAAAACATATCGAAGGGTGTATCGCAAATGAAGCATCGTATCTCCGTTCATGGGGAGCTTCCCCATATCAATACCCCGGCTCTGACGGCCCACATCAAACGCTGTATTCGCATGGCTTTGGACTGCGAAGGGGTGCTTGTACCCTGTGAGATCAACGTCCTGTTGACGGACAACGCCGGCATCCGGGAGATCAACCGGGAATACCGGGATGTGGATCGGGAGACAGACGTGCTGTCCTTTCCCATGTTTGAGCTGATTCCGGGGGAATTCCCGGAAGATGCGCAGGAACTGGCGGATCCGGGCAGCGATCTGGTGCCCTTGGGGGACATGGCCATTTCCGTAGAGAAGGTCCGGTCCCAGGCGGAGGAATTCGGCCACAGCATGGAGCGGGAACTGGGGTATCTTACGGTTCATTCCGTGCTCCATCTTCTGGGCTATGACCATATGGACGAGGGACCCATGAAACGCCAGATGCGTGCGCGGGAGGACGCCATCATGGATGCCTTGGGGATTCCGAGACGGACCGATGGATGAGCTGAATAAGCTGCTGTGCAGCTTCCGGTATGCCCTGCGGGGGATTGGATATGCCATCTGCACCCAGCGAAATCTGCGGATCCATCTGACGGCGGTGGCGGTGGTGGTGATTTTTAACGCCATGGCCCGGCTGTCGGTGACCCACTGGTGCATGGAAATCCTG
>CBCTLT010000131.1:0-5277 GCA_965147785.1 uncultured Oscillospiraceae bacterium | reverse complement strand
AGGCACCGTCGCGGCACAAACTTGACAGGAAACAGGATACGGGCCGGAAATGTGAAAATTTCCGGCCCGTATATTTTTATGAATTATGCCTTACGGAGCATCTGTTTGACACTGTCGCACCGAAGGATCACGCCCAGAATATGCAACGCGCAGTTCTGGAGCTGCGCTAGGGTCAGTTTTTCCCCATAGGCCGCAAGGCCCCGGTTTTGCACGTTATCTTCCGACGCCAGCGCATCGGCAATCTCCTGCACCACGGAAGGACCGCCCGGCTGGATCATATCATTTCCCGCGCACATGGACAGCGCAGGCATACTGATGCCACCGCCCCAGTCGGTCATCACCAGCCCCCGGAAGCCCCATTCATCCCGGAGTACAGCGGTGCAAAGGTCATAGTTGTTGGCAGAGGGCATCCCATTGATGTCGTTGTAGGAGGTCATGACGCAGTAGGGCTGCGCCTGCTTGACAGCAATCTCGAAGCCCCGCAAATAAATCTCCCGCAGGGCTCGCTGGGACACAATATCATTGGAATTGGCCCGCAGGGTCTCCTGGTTGTTGCCTGCAAAATGCTTGATGGTGACGCCCACGCCGGATTTCTGGACCCCTCTGGTGATGGCAGCGGCACAGACACCCGTCAGCATGGGATCCTCCGAAAAATATTCAAAGTTCCGGCCACACAGGGGATTGCGATGGATGTTCATACCAGGCGCCAGCCAGATGTCCGCACCATACTCCACCATTTCCCGGGCCACAGCCTGGCCCATGGTTTCCAAAAGCTTCTCGTCCCAGGAGCAGGCCAGCAGAGATCCCACTGGGAACGCCGTGCAGAGCTGCTGCCGCAGCACCTCACCGTTTTCGTCCTTTACCTTTTGGGAGATTCGGATACCGGCAGGTCCATCCGCCAGGGACACCGGAGGAATACCATACTTGTCCCACAGATCCGCAGTCTCCCCAGCGGCTCCGGGCACTTTCATACCGCCGCTTCCCAGCATTCCGTCAAAGGGTGGATGAAAGTCCGGATCCTGCTGCATAGACTCCGGCATACCGGACAGGTCCATGCCGATGCCGCAAACCAGCTTGCACAGATCCGATGCATCCATGGACGCTACAAATTCCCGCAGGGAGCAATTCCCGTCATATACGTCCTTCAGGCGAAGATCTGTTTGTCCCCGGCGCAGGGGCCGCACCGGCCCAGAATACTTCTGCTGGACCGTGCGGAACTCCCGGGCAGATACGCGGACCGCGTGGGCTCTGGCAAATTCCAGCTCCTCCGCCTCCTCCGGATAGGAATACCGCTGGACACCCCGGGCAGACAAAACTTTAAAATCTTCCGGCACATGACCCAGCCGGTCGGACAGCACCAGCGTGGTGACATCTGTGGGCAGATAGACCGATCCTGCCACCATGGTACTACGGCTGTCCGTTCCCAGCCGAACATCGTAATAGCCCTTTTCCAGCACAAAGCTGTAGCGCTGTTCGTCGAAGGAAGCAACATCCTTCAGATGGAATTCCAGGGTCAGGGTTTCCGATTCCCCCGGCAAAAGCAGTTTTGTTTTCCCAAAGGCGCAGAGCTTCTGCAGCGGCTGCTCCAGCCGTCCCTCCGGGCAGGATACATAGACTTGCACCACCTGCCGGGCAGCGTACACGTTCCCGGTGTTTTCCACCGTGGCCGTGACGGTGACCTGATCCCCAGTCACCGCCATAGAATAAGCGGTGATCTCCGTCTTTCCATAGCCCAGACCATAGCCAAAGGGATATAGCACGTCCTGATTGAAGGTATCGAAATACCGGTAGCCCACAAAAATATCATCCGCATAGGACACGTTGATCTGCTCCTGCGTCTGTCCCATGGTGGTATTCACGTTGCCGTTGAAATGCTTTTCGCTGTAGTCTCCCGCCGTGGGAAACTGAGTATAGCAGACGGGCCAGGTATCCGTCAAATGGCCCGAGGGCATGGCCTTTCCCGTCAGCACGTCAGCCACGGCCCCCGCATCCTGTCCGGGAAGTCCCATAAACAGCACTGCCGAAAATCGGGTGGCATAGGCACCCAGTTCGATATATCCGGCAGTATTGAGGAGCAGGATCGTCTTTTCAAAGCATCCAGTAATCTGATCCATCAGGTGCTTTTCATCCTCCGTCAGGTAGATCATGCCGGGCTCTGCCCGCATATCGGCCCCTTCTCCTGCCACCCGGGTCAGCACCATGATCGCTGCGTCATTGACAGCTGCAAAGGAACGAACTTCCTCATCTGTAAGCACCATCTCCGGATTATAGTAGCCCTTGGGCTCCATAAAGCCCTCCACGCACAGATTTTCATGGCTCAGGCCCCAGGTCCGGTATTTCCGGGCCAGCAGTCCATCCACCTGGAGGCTGTCCGTGGCGGTAAGCCCCTCCAGCAGAGATACGGTTTTCAAATTATTCACGTTGCCGGAGCCGGTACCGCCTTTGACGGTATAGATCTGGCCCACGCCGAACACCGCCAGGGGCACGGGTTCCTCCTCCGAACCCAGCAGTGGCAGAGTATTCCGAACATTTCTCAGCAGCACCATGCTCTCCGCTGCCAACGAGCGGCTAAGGGCTGCGTTTTTTGTTATACGGGCGGATGCTTCCATTTCCTTTGCCTCCGTTTCATGATTTGCAGAAATAACTATACACGAAACCGGCTTCCTTCGCAACCGGTTTTCCTGTTCCACGCAAAAAGGTCCCGCGCAGGGGACCCTTTGGCCTATGCTTCCGCAGCCTGTCTAACCTGAAAATACTGGTCCAGACAATACCGCATGATCTTTTGTCGGGTAACAATACCGATAAAGCTGTCCTTGTCATCCACCACCGGCACAAAGTTTTGATCCACCGCCATTGTGATCAGTTCCTGCGCGTTGGTGGTCACCTTTACCGGCAGATAGTCCTTTCGGCGAGCCACCTCCATGACAGGCCTGCCTTCCGCATCCTTCATGTTCATCATATAGTTGTTTTTTATCGCCCAGAGCAAATCGCCTTCGGTAATGGTTCCCACATATTCCCCCGTCCGTTTCAGGATCGGAATAGAGGCAAACCGGCTGGGCTCCATACGCTCCAGCGCTTGCCGAATGGTGAAGTCTTCATAGATATATGTACAATTGGCTTTTGGCGTTAAAAAGAACAGAACATTCATACCTCGCCCTCCTTCTTGTCTATTATAGCATACTACTTTGGAAAAAGGAATGACCAAAGTATGAATAATGCACAAGTCTTATGTGTTTTGCCGGGGTTACCCGGATCATATTCTCTAGCCTGTCCCCTGGTATTTTTTCATGGCCCGGCGCAACGCCCGCACATCGCCAAAGCCGCTGCGTTCTGCAGCCTGGGCAGTACCAACGCCAGCTCCCATCAAAGCCACCGCATAGTCCAGTCGTTTTTTCTGGAGCAGGTCCAGCAGACCACTGCCGGTATATCGCTTGACCTCTCTGGTGAGATAGGAGGGATTGAGTCGGAAAGCCTCGCTGATAGAGGCCACGTTAAACTCCGCACAGGTGTAATTCTCCTCGATATAGCGCAGCACCATGCCCATCCACCGCGGTGCCTGCCGCCTGCTTTCAAATTCCGCAATGGCACTAAAAATCCGGTCGATCTGTGCCCGAAGTTCTCGGACGGTATAGGATCCCTGTTCCAGCTCCTGCCGAAGCCGGTCCACCTCCCCATAGACCGACGCCTCGCCCTTGCCCCGGTACTTCTCCAGCGTGATGAGCAGCAAATCCATCTTGGAGGACAGCTTGGATCGCAGGGTATAAAGCGACGGCACCGCCCGCCGGAATTCCTCGTCGATGAGGGTCTGGAGGGTCTTTCGCGCGTTTTCATAGTCCCCCAGTTCCACATCTGCCAGGTATCGATGCTCCAAGCTGAGAATCTCAAAATTCGTCCGCTGTTCTGTCTCCGCCACTTCAAAATCGTGGTAGCACAGCAGAGGCACGTCGATGCCCATAAGGCTGCGATAACTGTCGATCTCCAAAATTTCCCGATGGGCCTCCGGAATCTGCTCCACGCCCTGATGGGGCCGGGATATGGCCACAAAGGTCTCCAATCCGTTTTCCTGAAGAAGCCGGTCTGCCAGCACCAACCCCCGGCGGTTGAGATCCTCCACGAAGAGCCCATTTTGCGGAATCCCTTCTGTGTGTTGATCCATCTGCAAAATTGCCGCCACACCATCCCCGATGCGTATGGCACCACAGAAGTATTCCGGATAGACCTGCCGGATGATCTCCCACAGGCCATCTTCAAATTTATCTCGAAACGCTTGCGGATCTATAGCTTGGTTGTTTGTGCGCTGGGGATCGGAGGGCACGGCCATTAGCACATGGACGTACAGCTCCACAAAAGACTCTTTGGTCAGATGGACGCCCACCTGGTGAAGATCCGCCGTAATTTTGTCCGCCGTGCGAAATTCACCACGGAGCAGATGCTCCACCAATTCCTGTTTCCGGTTTCGAAGCAGCTCTTGCCGCAATTGATCGTTCTCCTGGCGGAGCCTATCCAGCTCACGCCGCAAAACCAATATCGTGTCCATATCGTCTGCCTCCTTTCATAATTATAGCAGAGCATCTATCAAAAATCCACGTCAAGCGTCTGCAGGCAAGTCAGATTCTTGCCTGCGAACCTCAGATTGTGGTTCTTTTTTCACCCCCCTTCGGTAGCATATAATATGCGTATATCATTTCCTGTTTCAAGCGCAAGGAGGTATATCATGATCAAAAAAGACTTTACCGCCGAAGCCCTGCTGACCCGATGGGAGATCCGCCGGGAGGTACAGAACATCATGGGCAAGTACTCCCAAAGCTACTGCATCAAGCAGGAGGGCGCCCTTCCCCGGTTCTGGAGCAAACGCAGCGACGTCAGCCTGGGGATAAACGAGGGCTATTATGTGGGCCAGGATGCGATCCGGGGCTATTACAGCGCCATTGAGGCAGAAACTGCCTTGGCCAGCCGCCTGATTCGGGCACGTTTCCCAAAAAAGCTGGGGGAGAAAAGCGAAGATGAATGCTTTGGCGTAGGCCAGATCTCCTATCGTCCCATTGACACGCCGGTGATCGAGGTGGCGGATGATCTGCAAACTGCCAAGGGGATCTGGGTGGTCCGTGGTTTGGTGGAAAAGATTACAACTGCAGGCCCGGTCTCCTTCTGGGATTTCAGCTATTGGGCCGTGGATTTTATTTTGGAAGATGGCGCATGGAAGATCTGGCATATGCTGGACCTCCATGAGATCAATTCCCGTCAGGGGCTGAATTTCACCGATATTCCAGAGCCTCT
>CBCTLT010000130.1:0-5284 GCA_965147785.1 uncultured Oscillospiraceae bacterium | reverse complement strand
AGGGATTGGTCTGCAGGATCTGATAGTTGCCGTCCTCCTGGCCCAGGAAAAGGTCGGGATTTGTCAGATTGGCGTTTTCCCAGTACAGCAGCTCTCGGGCTTCTCCTGTGGACAGGTCTACACTGTATAGCCCCTCTGCGCCCGTGAGGAACAGGTCATGATCCCCGGCGCCGGAATACACGGAATAGAAGGAGGAGATGGTGTACTGGGCCTGCAGGGACAGCGGATCTAGCGTAATGGCGCTGAGCAGTCCATTCCGATAGCAGTAGACTGTGCCCTCCGGACTGATCGCCAGGGTGCCAAAGGTGTCAAGATCAGAAAAATCCTGCTGATCCACCAGCTCCAGATTGTCATTCAGGTGCAAAAGGGTGGTGTCGGTGAGCAGTAGAAGGCTTTCCTCTGTGACCATAATATCACAGGGCTGACTGTCATCTAAAAGTGTGCCCAAGGGCTGGGACAGCACCTGGGTCCCGTCCCAGTTCCACAAGCACAGCGTGGGTTCTGGGTCATCCGAGAAAGTCTGTGTACAGACGGCCCAGCAGCCCTGATCCTCTGCCCAAAATAAGCTGGAGACCAGCTGGAAATCGGAGGGGACCTGACAGCTTTCCCCGTTCCAAAAGATCTGGTAGAAAAAGGATTCCTGGGTTGGATCGTATTGCCGATACAGCTCTGCCAGGGTATCGCCGCAGCGTCGTGCGGTGAAAAGCTCTGCTGCTTCTGATTGCCTTGGCAAGTCCGTCAAACGATAAGCGGCTGATTCCAGGGTGGGGTCTGCAATTAAGGAGAGCTCTGCGGCGTCTGCCGCCTCTTCTGCCGGCGGTGTGGCGACGATGGGGACGGAGGGGTCCGGCAGGGTGGCGACAGATGTACTGCTGCTTACGCTGGGGCTATCCGTGACACAGGCGCCCAGACTCAAGAGTAGGGCAAAGATCATAAGCAAGGATCCTGCTTGGCGAAACAGCTTCATGGGATCACTCCTTTCCAAAAGAGCGCACAGGGTGTATTTTGAAACCTAAGAAATATTGAGGAAATTGCCAATTTTAGTTTACCATTAAACACCTATTTTTGTCAATATTGCTTAATCCGGGCCGAAAGTTACCGATGCTTCTATGGGTACGGATCTGCTGAAGAAATAGCAGGGAAGCCCCCGAAACCTGTTCATTGACAAGGTATACCGGCTGTGCTATACTAACTTGACATAGGGGAATGCCCCATTACAGTACGAAAGGAGCCAGCCATGGGGGAACAGTCAAAACGAAACGATCATATTAGGACCGTGGGCCTGATTATGGTCATCACCCTGGCGGGCAAGGTACTGGGGCTTGTGCGGGACATGATGCTGGGGCACAATTTTGCCACCGGTATGGAAAGCACGGCCTTTCAGGTGGCAAGCCGGATCCCCAGAACCTTTTTTGACGCCATATTTGCGTCGTCCATTTCCGCCAGCTTCATTCCGGTATTTTCGGACCGAATGGAGCGGAACGGCAGGGACGATGCTTTTCGCCTAACTCACAGCTTTTTTACCTGGGCCGGCTTACTGACGGCGCTGTTTTCCCTGCTGGGGATTGCCTTTGCAGAGCCAATTGTGGGGCTTTTGGCGGACGGATTCGATCAGGAAACTGCGGCCCTTTGCGGATCTTGTTCCCCACGGTATTTTTCACCGGTATAGCCTTTTCCATGGTGGGACTGCTGCAGTCCATGGGAGAGTTTTATATTCCGGCGGCCATGAGTGTGGCCTCCAACGGAATTATCATTTTATACTATCTGTTTTTCTGCAGACGGTTTGGCATCTATGGCCTGGCATGGGCTTTCCTGATCGGATGGGCTGCCCAGGTCCTGATCCAAATACCCTGGCTGCGGAAAAACGGCCTTCGGTACCGGCCTCGCTTTTGGCATCCCGGCCTGAAACAGATTGGCCTTTTGATGCTGCCGGTGATGGTGGCCACCTGGATCCAGCCAGTGAACCAGCTGATTTCCACCAGATTTGCCACCCATCTGTTTTCCGGTGCCGGGGCCAGCGCCATGGATTATGCCAACACCCTGTACACGATGATTTCCGGGATTCTGGTGCTATCTATTACTAACGTGATCTTCCCGGAGATGAGCCGGCTCAGCACCGGCGGCAAAAATGCAGAACTGGGGGCGCTGATCGGCAGTTCTCTCCGGGGCATGCTGTTTTTGCTGCTGCCCATGATGGCCGGGCTGGTGCTTTTGGCAGAGCCTCTGGTACGGCTGCTGTATGAATGGAAGAGCTGGGATAGCTTTTCCACGGAGATCACCTCCAGAGCCCTGATATTTATGAGCCTGGGTATGGTGGGCTACGGCGTGCAGAATGTGCTGTCCAGAGCCTTCTATGCGGAACAGGACGGAAAAACGCCACTGATTTCTGGTGCAATTTCCATTGGCGTGAATCTGGTGCTGTGCCTGCTGCTAACGGACCGGCTGGATGTGGCAGGGTTGGGCCTGGCCACTGCGGTTTCCGCTACGGTTTCCGCTATCGTATTGCTGATTCCCACCATTCGCCGGTATCCCCAGGCTCTGGACAAGGCCTTTTGGAGCGGGGTGCTGCGGATGGTGGTGGCTACCGCCGTGATGTCGGGGGCGGTATATGCCGTGTACCGGCTGCTCTCTGGCTGGCTTTCCGACGGGCTTGTGGGCAGAGTGCTGGTGTTGGGCATTCCCACAGCAGTGGGAATAGGCGTGTATTTTTTGGTTGCATTGGCGCTGCGGCTGCCGGAGATGGATCTTGTCCGGCGTCGCCTGCGTAAAAAATAAGCGATTTTGGAGTAGAAACGAACAGGTAAAGAAGAGAGGGTATGTATGAATATCATCATCGTGGGCTGCGGTAAGGTGGGCTTGACTTTGGCGCAGCAGCTCAGACAGGAGGAGCACTCGATTACCCTGGTGGACACGGACCGGGAGCGATTGGAAGAAGCGGTGGGTACCATGGATATCCAGGGAATCCTGGGCAATGGAACGTCCCATCGCGTGCTGCAGGAGGCCGGTATTGAACAGACGGATCTGCTCATTGCGGTGACGGACCATGACGAGCTCAATATGCTCTCCTGCCTGATCGGCAGGAAGGCGGGCCACTGCCAGACCATTGCTCGGGTGCGGGATCCCAGCTATTATGAGGACATACGCCTTATCAAGGATGAACTGGGGCTTTCTATGGCCATCAATCCGGAATGGCAGGCGGCCCAGGATATTTACCGGCTGTTGCAGATTCCGTCGGCCCTGGACGTGGACACCTTTGTCAAAGGCAAGGTCAATATGATCCGATTCCAGATCAAAGAGGGCTCTCCCCTGGATGGGAAAAATATGATGGCAGTCAACAGCATGCTGGGCGGAAAAATGCTGGTCTGTATCCGGGAACGAGGCGGGGAAATTGTGATTCCCAGCGGCAGCACAGACCTGAAGGCCGGAGACAAGATCTCTGTAGTGATCCCCATGAGCCAGATCGCTTCGGTGCTCCATCGGCTGAATCTGCGCAAAAAGCCCATTCATGCTGTAACCATCGCCGGTGGCGGCAGTACGGCGGTATATCTTGCCATGATGTTGGAAAAGACCGGAATACAGGTGAAGATCATCGAGACAAATCGTGCCCGCTGCGAACTGCTGGCGGATCTTCTGCCCAAGGCCCGGATCGTCCATGGAGACTGCAGCGACAAGCAACTGCTGCAGGAGGAAGGACTGCCCAGCGCAGAGGCCTTTGTATGCCTGACAGGGATGGATGAAGAGAATATTATGCTGGCCCTGTATGCCGGGAAGGTTTCGGACGCCAAAGTGGTCACCAAGATCAGCCGGATCGAGTTTGAGGAAGTGGTGGAAGAACTGAACCTGGGCTCCGTGGTCTATCCCAAGAACATCACGGCGGAAACCATTGTCCGTTATGTCCGTGCCCTGGAAAATGCCAGCGGCAACAACGTAGAAACGCTGTATCGGCTGCTGGATGGCCGAGTGGAGGCCATGGAGTTTGTGGTGGAGTCCGGCGCAGACGAGATCATCGGGACCAAGCTTCAGGAGTTAAATCTGAAAAATAATCTGCTGGTGTGCAGCATCAATCGCCATGGTAAGATCATTACACCCACCGGTCAGGATACCATTGAGGTTGGAGATATTGTGGTTGTGGTCACGACCCGCCTTGGCATCCGGGATCTCGGCGATATTGTGAGGTAACGCCATGAATCTCTGGATGATCGTTTATATTTTGGGCTGCGTCATGGAAATTGAAGCGGGGCTGATGCTGCTTCCCGCGTTGATCGGATTGGGCTATGGGGAGCAGACCGGATGGAGCTTTGTCCTCTGCGCTGTGGTTACGGCACTCATTGGACTGATTTTTGTCATCCGGAAGCCAAAAAATACCACCTTTTATGCCCGGGAGGGTCTGGTGGCCACCGCTCTGAGCTGGCTGGTGATGTCCGCCATCGGTGCCGTGCCCTTTTTTATTACCGGACAGATTCCGCATTATCTGGATGCGCTGTTTGAGATGGTGTCCGGTTTTACCACCACCGGTGCCAGTATCTTGGTTCGAGTGGAGGAGCTGGATCGGTGTATGTTGTTTTGGCGCAGCTTTTCCCACTGGATCGGCGGTATGGGCATTTTGGTGTTTATGCTGGCCATTTTGCCTCTGGCGTCAGCTGGTGGACAAAAACTGTTTCTGATGCGGGCGGAGAGCCCCGGTCCCACGGTGGACAAGCTTTCTCCGAAAATGCGGTCCTCTGCGGCTTGGCTCTATGGGATTTATCTGGGGCTGAGTATCCTGTGCTTTGTGCTGCTCCTGGTTGGGGGAATGACGGCCTTTGATGCAGCATGCCTGACCTTTGGCGCTGCCGGTACCGGTGGATTTAGCACGCTGACCTCCAGCTTTGCTGAATACAGCCTGTTCTGCAAGACTACCGCCACCGTGTTCATGCTGCTGTTCGGAATGAACTTCAACTTCTATTTTCTGCTGCTTTTCCGCCGGTTTCGGGACGCCTTCCGTATGGAGGAGATTCGCTGGTATCTGGTGGTGTTTTTCTTCTCCTCCCTGTCCATTTTGGTGAACCTGAAGGCGGCTGGCCTTCTGGGAACAGAGGCCCATGCCATCGATGCGTTTTTCAGCGTCTCTTCCGTCATGACTACCACCGGCTATGCCACTGTGGATTTTAACACATGGCCCTCCTACAGCCGGATGATTTTGGTGCTGATCATGTTTACTGGCGCTTGTGCCGGTTCCACCGGCGGTGGCATCAAAATCAGCCGTCTTGTGATCTACTTCAAAGCCATCAGCAAGGAACTGCGG